>JBAZNZ010000001.1 GCA_041648975.1 Candidatus Omnitrophota bacterium
GGTCCGACTTAAACACCCTTACTCTTGCCGGCGTCAACTGGGCGGACTTCCAGTACCTGACCACCCAGGGTATTAACTGGCAGGATCTAAACACCATGACCCTTGCCGGCGTCAACTGGTCAGACCTTACCACCATGTCGGAGGCCGGCGTCAACTGGCAGGATATAGGCGCCTTATCGACGGCCGGGGTAAACTGGTCGGACCTGAATACCCTTACTACATCGGGCATAAACTGGTCCGACTTAAACACCCTTACTCTTGCCGGCATAAACTGGTCCGACCTAAAGCCCCTTACAGAGGCAGGGGTAAACTGGTCCGACCTGGCCACCATGTCGGAGGCCGGCATAAACTGGTCATACTTAAACACCATGACCCTTGCCGGCGTCAACTGGGCGGACTTCCAGTACCTGACCACCCAGGGCATTAACTGGCAGGACCTGAACACCATGACCCTTGCCGGCATAAACTGGACGGACCTGACCGCCATGACGGAGGCCGGGGTCAACTGGCAGGATATAGGCGCCTTATCGACGGCAGGCATAAACTGGTCCGACCTGAACACCCTTACTCTTGCCGGCATAAACTGGTCCGACCTGACCACCATGACAGAGGCGGGGATGAACTGGACTGATATGGCAGTTCTTTCAGACGCCGGGATAAATTGGCTGGATCTAAATGTTATGACGACCTTGGGTGTTAACTGGCATGACCTTGCTTTGCTGTCGTCGACCGGGATTAACTGGTTCGATATCGGCTCAATGACAGAGGCCGGCATTAACTGGACCGAGTTGAAAATACTAAGCGAGGCCGGCGTCAACTGGACTGACATAATGACTATGTCGACGATCGGCGTCAACTGGAGCGACATTAATACAATGTCTAAAGCCGGCGTCAACTGGTCCGACCTTCAGTTTATGAGCGAGGCAGGCATTAATTGGCAGGACTTGGCTTACATGAGCGGCGTGGGTATAAACTGGACGGACGTCCACGGCCAGACGATTTCCGGCATAAACTGGACCGACATGGCATCGATGACATCCTCGAATATTAACTGGAGCGGGATTTCAACTTTGAGTGACAATGTCGACGGTATCATAGATGATATACAGACGATACGGACTACGGTCGAAGACCTCAATGTGGACGAGATCATAACAAAGCTCGATACCATAGAAACCAAGGTCGCTAAGCTCGATGATCTCGACGTCGATGCGCTTCAGTCGACGGTCGATGACATGCAGGCATTGATTGGCGCCGCGACCGATACCGGCGCTGAGGAATCGGTCTTCGGAAAGCTCAATTTGATAGAAAGCTATGTCGAGCTTATTGGCGCCCCGGCAGACGAAGGCACGGTGGATACGCTTTTCGGTAAGATATCGTCAACAAAGGGATATGCGCTCAATGCCTTTGAAGCGATAGAAGAGCTCCGTAACGAGATTGGCGAAAAGAACACTGATCTTAAGACAGGCCTTTGGGATTATATGGATAAACTGAGGGCGGACCTCGCGGAACTAAAGCAGATAACGAATGAACAGCTGATGTCAAAAGACGATGCGAGCGCCATGACCAAAAATATTATCGACTCCATGGTCAACGCTACAAATGAAGCGGCCAAGTCTATAGGCCTCAAGATAGATGAGGTAAAGACATTAAGCGGCGATCAATTGGAAGATATGCAAGCCGTAAAGAACAAGATAAACGAGATAAAGGAGATCCTGGACCTTATACGTCGAACCAAAGAAGGTGAGGGTGTTGTTGTGAAATCGTGGTTCGAAGTTGAATAACGGAACGGACAACCTGCCGAAATATGAGACATATTAGACTAATTACTTTGATTGTTGTGTTATGGACGCTTATCGTAATCTCCGGAACGGTATTTGCCGACGTTGCATTAAAGATAGTAATCGCTAACGGCTCGGCCTCCGAAGAGAAGGACGTTCCTGTTTATTATAATCTGCCTGCCGGAGTTAAAAAGGATGATGTCGTCAGCGCGGACGGTTTAAACGTCGATTACGATGCGCAGAAGGGGCTCTATTTTGTCAAAGGAAGCGTGAAGCTGAAACCGATGGAGTCCTCGACGATCAAAGTTGTCATTAAAGATGTATGGAAAGTATCGCCGCAGGATGTCGAGGAGCTATCGACCATACTGAAGGACAAGATGAATTCGATAAAAGACGAAAAGGTAAAGGAAAAGCTTAATCTGGTCGAAAAGAGCATAAGCTCAAAGATCGAGGCGATCCTGAAAGATCAGGCCGACTATGCCGACGACATAGAAAAGAGGATGCAGCTGTTTTCCGCAGTCAACGAAAAGATCTCGGCGATAAAGAACGATATCTTTTCGCTGGATACTCTGGTATATGCAGGGGGGTGGAAGGAAGAGGACGCCGGGGCGATCACACTGATTATAGAAGCCGAGAACCCGACAGACAAAAAGCTAACGACGCCGGTGAAGTATTACCTGCCGAAGGAAGTGATCCCTGATTACGTGACCGACCCGGCCGGTTTTGCCATACGCTATGACGCGGAGAAGGACCTTTCGTTCCTTGAGAAAGAGGCGGCGTTTGAACCGAAAGAGAAGAAGCGATTTGCGGTCAAAGTCAAGAATGTTTGGCGCATATCCGAAGAGGTGTTAAAAGGCTTTATTGATGAGGCGTCAAAGATGAACGAAAAGCTGAAATCCACCGAATTGGCGAGCCTGGGCGCTTCGATGTACAATGACATAAAAAAGAAAGCGGACGGCATTATAGAATCCCAGAATAAGGCTGAGACGGTTATAGAGCATATCGCGAATTACCGGACCAACCAGAAAGCTCTCGACGATATAAAGGAGAGCCTATCGAGGATGCACAGGTTGTTCGAGGAGCGCAAAAAGGATGAGGCGATCCAGAAAAACCGCATAAAGAACGTACTCAGGGAGATCAATATCCTGCAGCAGGTAAAGAAGATGTCGGATGTCCTCATCAAAGGTAAGCTGCAGCAGGTGGGTGTCTGGAAGATCGTCCTTATCATAGTGCTTTTCGTTATAATCATTACTTCTTCATTCTATGTGATATGGTTCATGAGACTTCAGAAGGAAGATAAAATCGAACTGAAAAAAGTGGACACCGGAAAATCCGCCGAAAACAAGAAATAAGGCATAAAAGATTACGCTCTACCAGAAAAAAGTGATATAATACAAAAAGCGGAGAATAACAAAAGATGGCGGATCTGCAATACAAGGAATACGGAACGGTAAATAAGATACGGGGCTGCATAGTAACCGTCGTTGGTCTCGAGAATTGCATCAACGGCCAATTGGTCAGATTCGGGTTCGGTACCGAGGGCACGATCATAGGCTTCGATGAGGTGGAGACGAGTGTCCTGCTGGTGAAGGAGAAAGAGCCGATCAAGACCGGAGATGCCGCTATAATGACGCTGGAACCGTTCAATACCGCGGTCGGGAAAAAGTTTGTCGGGCGTATAGTGAATGTGCTTGGTGAGCCTCTTGATAATCTTGGTCCGCTTGAAGTCGACAATTATTATCCGATATTCGCGAACTCTCCCTCGGTCTTGCAGAGGGAGGTAATGAAAGAGACTATAGAAACCGGGATAAAAGCGATAGATTCGATGATCCCGATAGGCCGCGGCCAGCGGCAATTGATCCTGGGCGACAAGATGACCGGAAAGACCACCGTTGGCACGGACATCATCCTGAACCAGAAAGGCAAAGGCGTTATCTGTATCTATTGCAGTATCGGCAAGGGTAAGGCGGCGCTTGACAGGGTGGTCAATCTTTTTAAGGCCAGGGATGCCTTCGAATATACGATGATCGTCGCTGCGCTCGCCGGCATATCGCCGGGGCAACAGTATCTGGCGCCGTATGTTGCGTGCTCTCTGGGTGAGTACTTCATGCATAAGGGCGGGCATGTTATCGTCATCTTCGACGATTTTACCAAACACGCGTGGGCATACCGTGAGATTTCACTTCTCCTCGGCCGTCCCCCCGGGAGAGAGTCGTACCCCGGGGATATATTTTACCTGCACTCACGCATGATAGAAAGGGCCGCGAAACTCTCCAAAGAGCTGGGGGGCGGCTCGATGACGTTCTTCCCGATCGTCGAGCTTCTCGAGGGTGACCTTACGGGGTATGTTTCGACGAATCTTGTCTCCATGACCGACGGACAGATATACCTGAGCGCTCCGCTCTTTGGCGAAGGTTTCAGGCCCGCGATCGACGCCGGATTGTCCGTTTCACGTATAGGCAATAAAGTCCAGTGGCCTGCCATGAAGGCGGTGAGCAAGTCCCTGCGGTTGGAATACCTGCAATACAGAGAGCTCCTGAGGGTCTCGCGCCTTAAGGCGGGCGGGCAGAAATCGGAAGAAGGGATGGACCAGATGAAGGGTGGAGAGCTGATATCGGAATTCCTGAAGCAGGATAAGGACGACCCGGTGCCTATGGTAAAAGAGATACTCCTGTTCTACGGGCTGGGGAAGAAGTATTTTCACCAGCTGAGCATAAAACAGGTAAAGAGACTGGAGAAAGAGATACTGGCGTTCGCGAACGAGAAATATCCGGACATAATAAAAGAGCTCTCCACCACGAAGAAGCTCACGACGGAAATAGAGGAGAAGATAGGGGAACTCTACGCCGAATACGTCAAAATACTGGAAGTCGACGCGAAGATGGATGAGATAAAGGCGGAGGAGGCCGAAAGGTGCGAGGCGCTCCTTAGGGATGCCGAGCCGGCCGAGGCCGGACAAAAAGCATAATGTGCGGACGTAAGGAATGGGGAGCGAGGGAAAGATCAGCCTGAAAGTGATGAATGCCGATATGGTTGTATTCGCCGGCGCTGTCGACAGTATATTCCTGCAGGGGGATACAGGGGAGTTTGAACTATTGCCATACCATTATCCCGTGTTAAGTTTGTTGCGGCAGGGCAAGATCATCATCAACTGGAGCAATTATATACCGATACGAAAAGGAGTGGTCAAGTTCTTCAAGAACGATTGTGTCATCCTGATAGACCTTGACGATTGACATATGAATACGCTTATAATCCTTCTTATCATGTTCGTCGTTGTGGCGGGACCGTCGGCGACCATAGCGCTTTTGGGGTTTGCGACGATAAAGGCGCTCGGGAGGAACCCTTCCGCCGCCTCGAAGATATTCATGGGCACTATATTGCTCCTGGTTTTTGTAGAGGCGATCTCAATAATAGCGCTCCTGGTCATATTTCAATTGTTCGGCGCATAAAAGAGAAGAGGGGTGGTATTATGTTCCTGCTTCAACTTGCTATCCTGCAAGCGGTAATGTTCGGCGCGGTGATCTATTTTCTGAAGAAGACAATGTACGGGGATACACAGAGCGCCGTTAAACGGCTTAACGAATCGTACCAGGATATGACGAAGAAAAAAGAAGAACTTGCCGCGAAAGTTAAACAGATGGAAGAGGAATTGCTAAAGAAGAAAGATGAGGCGGAAAAAATAGCCATCCAGATCAGGGACGACGCCGAAAAAGAATCGAAAGAAAAAGGGGATGCGATAACGAAGAAAGCCAGGGAAGAGGCCGAGCGCATAATAAGCGATACGATCATGATGAAAGATAAAATCCGGGAGGATATAAAGAAGGAAGAGGACCTTAAGATGCTGGATTACTGCAGCGCTATTCTTTGCGATACGCTTAAAGACTCAGTCAGGGATGAAGTCGATCAGGCCCTGGTGAAGGATTTCCTGGAAGGGTTGAAGGGTATGGACATGAACCATGTTCCTCCGGGTATCAACGAGATTGAGGTTGTTACACGGAGCAATCTGAGCGACGCGTTGAGGTCCACTATAATCGAAGCGGTAAAAAGGAATACCAAAAAGAGCGTGACGGTCAAAGAGACAGCCGACGGCACTATAATAGGCGGTGTTATCATAAAGTTCGGAAGCCTGGTATTGGACGGAAGCCTTGCCGGCAAATTGAAAGATGTCACTGCGGCCAGGAAGCAAAAGATAGACGAAAAGATGTAGGACCTATGGGAAAGACCGCAAAGATAAAATCGGATCTCGACGATGTGTCCTCGCTGGTGGAGATAATCCAGATTCTGAAGGATGTCGCGTCGAACCATTTTTATAATACGGCGAAACGAAAAGAGAAGTTCCTTGAGTTCGCGGAGTCTTTTTCGGAATTCTTCAGGATGGTGAGCCTTGCCGAGGCGAAGAGCCCGCTCGTCCATCCGGCCGGCGACCAGGTCGCGTTGCTCGCCGTGACGTCGGAAGGCGGCTTCATGGCGGAGATGAACGCGAAGGTCGTAAGGACCGCCGTGATGGAGGCGGAAAAGTTTAAAGCGCATAAGTTCATCATGATCGGCTCCAAGGGCGCGGATAAGATGCGTCAGCTCACAAAAGATGAATTTACGTTATTTTCCGATATCGAAGAAAAAGGGCTCTTCAGGACCACAATGGAAGTGAAGGAACATATCATCAAGGAAGTCGAGGCCGGGCGCATAGACAAGGTCTTTGCCGTATATCCGAGGTCGAAGACTATAAACCTGATAAAGCCGTTTACCGTCAAGCTTCTTCCGTCCGAGGAATTGATAACAAAACAGCTCGATATGAAGGATACGATAGAAAAGGTGATAGTGGAGTCTAGTCTTGATGCCGTGATCCATTATCTCGCGGATATCTGGCTCACCTGCAGGATCTATGAAATGCTGGAGGACTGCGTTGTAGCCGGATTTGCCGCGCAGTCGCAGCAGCTGGAGGCCAGCCTCGAGAGGCTTAAAAAGGATAAGAAGGGCCTGGCGCTTACCTTCGTGAAGGCGAAGAAATCGGATATAGACAAGAGCCTGCGCGAAGTATTTACCGCAACCATGCTTACAGGAAGACGATGACGCCCGAAGATATAAAAGTGCCGGAAGACGCTCCCGTCGCAGACCGGCCGGTAAGCGAAGGGCCCGCGGCTATCCCCGCGACAAAACCCGGACGGATCATATCCGTCCAGGGACCGGTAGTCGACGTAAAATTTGAGGCAAAAGACGACATGCCGGGGTTGTACGAGATCTTAAATACAAAAACATTTGACGGCAGGGGAGTCATGCTGGAAGTTGCGGAACATCTTCCGGGAGGCGCGGTCCGGTGTATTTCGCTGTCTTCAACGCTGAACCTGCAAAAAAATTCATTCGCATATCCGACCCATGCGCCCGTTGTTATTCCCGTCGGCGATGAGTTATTCGGAAGGATACTGGATGTCTCCGGTATGCCGCTCGACAACCGGCCGCCCGTCACAGCCAAGGAGTCGCGGCCGATCCGCAGGCCTGTATCAAAGCCGGGTTTCGATCTACGGAACAAGGCGGCGGAAAAACCGCAGATCCTTGAGACAGGGATAAAGATGATTGACCTCCTTTATCCGCTCGTCAAGGGTAGCAAGAACGGGGTCCTGGGCGGAGCCGGTTGCGGCAAAACGGTCATCATCCTGGAGCTCATCAACAATATCGTCAAGAAATACAGCGGCGCGTGCGTCTTTACCGGCATAGGAGAGCGTATCAGGGAAGGTAATGAGCTGTATTACGAGCTGGCAGAGCATAACCTGCTGGAGAAGGTCATGATGGTCTTCGGGCAGATGGACCAGCCGCCCGGCGCGCGGTTCGAGATCGTGAACACCGGTGTGACGCTTGCCGAATATATTCAGGGGAAGAACAAAGACGTCCTCCTCTTTATGGACAACATATTTCGTTTCGTGCAGGGAGGGCAGGAGGTGTCGACTCTCCTGGGAAGAGTGCCGTCCGAAACGGGGTACCAGCCGACACTGGCTTCCGAGGTCGGCGCGGTACAGGAGAGGATACGTTCGGTAAGAGGAGGCGGGTCGATAACCGCATTTCAGGCGGTCTACGTCCCGGCGGATGATATGACCGACCCGGCGGTCGTCGCGATATTCAGCTATCTGGACTCGGTCCTTAAACTATCCAGGGATCTCGTTCAGAAAGGGTTTTATCCGGCCATCGATCCTCTCTCCAGCAGCAGCACCAACCTCGATATAGCGATCATAGGCCGCCGCCATTATGATGCCGCCCAGAAAGTCATTTCCATGATAAACAAGTATAACCAGCTCCATAAGATCGTGCAGGTCATAGGCGTGGAAGAACTCGCGAAGAACGACAGGATAGATTATGAACGCGCCGAAAAGATATTGTTTTTCATGACGCAGCCTTTTTTTGTATCGGAGGTATTTACGGGCAAGAAAGGGGAATTTGTTACTACGGAAGAAACGATAGAAAGCATCGAAAAGATTCTGAACGGCGAATTCGACAAGCGCGACGCCAAGAGTTTTTATATGATAGGGAAGGCAAAGTAACGGAAAATGGACTCCTTCGAACAGGAACTTTCCAGGAAGCTGGTGGCGGACAAACTCATTTCCGGCGAGGCCGTACAACAGGCGGTCGCCGAATGCGAGAGCCTTAACTGCTCGCTTTTGTCGTGCCTCCTGAGCAAAGGGCAGCTGCCGGAAGACGTTCTCCTTACGGTGATTGCCTCGATCACCGGCCTTTCTTACCTGGATCTTAAGAGCGCGGTGATCGATGACGCAGCCGTGAAAGCGGTGCCGTCAAAGTTCGCGTGGTATTATGAATTTATGCCGGTCAAATTGGAAGGCAATAAGCTTACGATAGCGGTTGCGAGTCCCTTGAGTCTCCGGATCCAGGATGAGATACGGTTCAGCCTGCGGCACGATCTCGCTGTCGTATTAAGCAAGAAAGAATATATAATTGAAAGATTAAAAGAATACTATGGGCTTGGCTCGGATACTGTCGAGCGTATGGTGGCGCACGGGGAGCAGGTGTCGAAGGTCTCCGGTGCGGCCCACACCTACGCGATAGACGAAGCGGGAAAGATGGCCGAGGACGCCTCGGTCATAAAGCTTGTAAATCAGATAGTCCTCGACGCCTACAGGAGGCGCGCGACCGATATACATATCGAACCTTTTCGTGATAAACTCAGGCTCAGATACCGGGTGGACGGCGTACTGCGCGATCAGAACGTCCCGGAGAACTTCCGCCATTTTGTACTTCCGATTCTGTCGAGGCTTAAGATAATGGCGAATCTCGATATCTCCGAACGCAGGATCCCGCAGGACGGGAAAACATCCGTCAGGACGCAGGATCAGGTCCTCGACCTCAGGCTATCATTCATACCGACCCCGCACGGCGAGAGCGTGGTCATCAGGATACTGCCGCGGAAAATGTTCTACAGCCTCGAGAGCCTCGGTCTTTCCAAAGACGACCTCAATATGCTCGAGGCGCTTATCAAGAAACCGAGCGGCATCCTGTTCGTTACCGGCCCGACAGGTTCCGGCAAGACGACCACCCTGTACGCGTGCCTTAAGAAGATAAACAGGGTAGAGCAGAAGGTCGTCACGATAGAGGATCCGATAGAATACGAGATCGACGATGTGACGCAGATACAGATAAACCCCGATGTCGGGCTCACGTTCGCTTCGGGCCTTAGAAGCATGCTACGGCACGATCCGGATATAATAATGGTAGGCGAAGTCAGGGACAGAGAGACCGCGGACATCGCAATACGCGTCGCGCTTACCGGCCATCTCGTGATGTCGACGATCCACACCAACGATGCCGCCACAGGAGTCACGCGCCTCGTCGACATCGGTATCGAGCCGTACCTTGTAGCCTCCAGCGTTGAGGCGCTTATCGCGCAAAGGCTCGTCAGGATGATATGCCCGCATTGCAAAGCCGAGAACAAGGACTTAAGTCCCGGTCTGCAGAAAGATATAGTCGAGAACCTCAGCTTATCTCCCGGAAGCACCGTAAAGGTCTATAAAGGCGCGGGGTGCAGCAGCTGCAACTTTACCGGATTTTTCGGCAGAATGGCTATATATGAGATCCTGCTGGTAGATCGGGAGATAAAAAATCTTATCGTAGAGAAACGTCCTGCCGCCGATATAAAGCGCCAGGCGATAAAGAACGGGATGCGGACGCTGATGCAGAATGGGTGGCTCAAGGTGATCGAAGGCCTCACCACCCCGGAGGAGATCTTTAACGTATGTCATGATTCGCGGTCCGATCACGATGAGCCTAAAGGGCCTCCGGAGCCCTTCGTCACCGATGCCGGGGCAGCCGGTCAAGCCGTTATCGATTTTGAAAACGAAGTCGCCATAGAGCACGAAAACAACATGCGGATATACCCGAGAGCCGCTGTTAGAATGGCCGCCAGGCTCATACTTATCGAGAAGGGCAGCGGCGATGTAATAAAACTGAACACTGCCAAAGGCGGCATAAAAAACGATCTTTTGTCCAAGAGCATGATAGACGAATCCCCGGCGGAGAAGGTCATGGACTTCGAGCGTCTGGAGTTCGGCGGCTCCTCCGTAAATATGAGCGCCGGCGGCATACTGCTCGAATCCACTTACTCCGTACCGATCGGATCCATAGTAGAAGCGAAATTCGCGCTTCCGGGTAAGGCCGAAACGATCGCCTGTCTTGCGAGGGTCACGCGGGTGGAAAAGGACTTACCGCGGTGTTTTTATATCGCGGTATGTTATCTGGATATGTCGGGCGCGGACCGGAGCATCATAAGCAGATTTGTGAAGACCGAACTTTTCAAGCATAAGATAATCTAGCGGCAGACGGCAGGGGTTATGAAAACATTCACGTACAGAGCGAAGAATACCGAAGGCGAAATCAGGGGCGGCATCCTGATCGCCGACAGCGTCGAAGAAGTTGTGGAGAAGCTGAGTCGTGACGGTTATGTCGCCACATCCGTTAAAGAACACGACGCGAAAGAACGCTCGAGTGCGGCACGCCCCGCAAGGATACGCTTTAAAGAACACGCAGTATTCGCCAGGCAGCTGGCCAGTTTTCTGAAGGCCGGAGTGCCGATACTGAGGGCCTTGCAGATCCTCTCCGAACAGACGGGCAACCGCTATCTTAAGGGTGTGATCGGTGAGATAGAAGACTCCATTAGGAAAGGACGGACCCTGGCGGAGGCCCTCGGCAAGTACCCCGATGCGTTTACCCCATTTTATATCGCAATGGTGCGTGCCGGCGAAGATAGCGGTACCACGGAGGAAGCGCTTGGCCGGATCGCGCAGTATTACACAAAACGCGCCGAGTTCATCGCTAAGGTACGGTCTGCCCTCACGTATCCCATACTGATCGTTGTGGTCGGCTTTTTTACCATCCTCTTTGTCTTCACCAATGTCATACCGCGTCTCATGCCGCTCTTCGCCGATCTCAATGTCCAGCTGCCGCTGCCTACGCGGATCCTATTGGCGATAAGCGCTTTTACGAAAGCCTACTGGTTCTACGCGCTCCTGGGAATACTGCTTATCGGGGTCTTCGTCGCGAACGGCCTGAAGAACAAGCCCTTCAGGATGCAGGTATCAAGATTAAAACTTAAGGCGCCGATCTTTGGGGATTTTGTATTTAAATCGGAATTTTCAGGATTTGCCCGGGCAATGGAGATGGCGCTGCACAGCGGCGTTCCTATCATCTCCGCCATGGAGATCTCGCTGCCCATTATTCGGGAAGAGGCGTTGAGACAGGGCCTTGTTGAAAGCAAAAAGGAACTGGAGGCGGGCAGGTTTTTGGGGGACATCCTCCGCGAATCGCGTATCGTTACGCCTTTCGTGTATAACCTGGTAAAGGTCGGAGAGGAATCGGGAAGGCTTGAAGAAGAGTTGGGTAATATAGCGAGGTCGTTTGAGGATGACTGCGAGGAGAACATAAAGGCCCTGACGACGCTTATAGAGCCGGTCATGGTCCTTATCATAGGATTGATAGTAGCTTTTATAGTGAGCGCCACGCTCCTGCCGATCTTTCAGCTGAATATCATAAGCCTTTAGCGGCATATCGGTCCCCCGCCGCTGCGCGGTGTAGCCTGCGGCTCGGGACGATTTGCCGAAAAGAACGCAATAACAAATCGGAGGCCATTATGCAGTATGTACCGTTGCGGAGATCCGGATTTACCCTGATAGAGATCCTGCTGGTGGTGGTTATCATAAGCGCATTGGCCGCAATGATCGTTCCGCGCCTGTCGGGCCGATCGGAAAAGGCCAAGGAGAGCATAGCAAGGGCGGATGTGACAGCCAGTATTCCAACGGCATTGAAGCTGTATGAGCTTGATAACGGCGTCTATCCGTCCACCGCGCAAGGGCTTAAGGCACTCATCGCGCAACCGTCGGGTGAGCCTGCGGCGCATAATTGGAGCGGGCCGTATATTGAAAAAAGGTCGACCCTGGATCCCTGGGCCAGGGAGTATGTCTACCGGTATCCCAGCGCCCACGGCTTAGATTACGATCTCTATTCTTTAGGAAGGGCCGGTAAAGACGATGACAACGTTATAGGCAATTGGAAATAGCAGTATGAAAAAAAGCGGTTTCACCCTATTCGAGGTTCTCCTGGCGGTTTGCATTTTGAGCGTAGGGGCGACAACTGTATTTCAAGGGTTCTTTATGTCCGCAAGCGCCCTCCGGCATATCGATAACAGGATATACGCCGACCTTGTCATGGCGCAAAAGATATGGGAAATCAAAGATATGCTGAATACCGGCGCTATAAAGGGCGGGTATTCGCTACGTTCGTCGGAAGGAACGGATACGAAGTTCGATTGCGCGGCGCAGCTTGTGAAGACGGCGCTCTTTACCGATCTGTACACACTGACATTGCGCATATCCTGGACTGAAGGACGGAGGGCAATAACGCTTAACCGCCATCTCTATATCGCCAAGGTATGATGAACTATTGCCATAGAGGAAGAGGGGTCAGGGCCAGAGCGGCTGTTACACTGATCGAGCTGATCATTGCCGCAGCGCTGGCGGCGATGGTGGGAATGGCCGTCTATAAAATACTCTCCGGCGGTATTACGCTCTGGAGGTGGCACGACGAGCATCGTCCGCGCGTCGATGCCATGATATTCTTAAACAGGATGGCCTATGATCTCAGCAGCGTCTGCGATATCGGCAGCAGCGCTTTTAACGGTGATAGCGATAATATGACTTTCTTCTGGCATGATACGCGTTATCTTGCGTTTCACAAGGAAGATGTCGTGTCTTTTGGAAAAGAAGCTTTTCCTGCCGTGCGCCGCATCGAGTATGTTTTTATGCCGCAGAAGAGGCAGATCCGGCGGCGGGTCTATCGCTTCGGATCCCGGGATTCGGAAACGGACAACGTCGTCCTGTCCGGAGTTAATGACTGCCGGTTCGATTATTATTTCCGGGATCCTGAGACGGCAAAATTGTCGATGTACGGTTTTACCGCAAGTCAGGTGCCGAACGGTGTAAAAATCACCATCAGGCTTTCCGGCAGCGACCCGGCGGAAAAAGTCTTAGTACGGACCATCGAGGTGCCATTCCTTGGATAGCCCTGCCAGAGGCAGCGTTCTTATTCTTCTTCTGTGGGTCCTGCTCTTTGTAAGCACACTTGCCGTTGCGTCTTCGCTCGGCACGATGCAGCAGGTGCGCGCCGTCGAAAAGATTGAGACGCGAGAGCGAATTTATGAGCTGGCCGCTTCCGGCGCGCTGGCCGCTGTCGATGCCGTCAGCTCATCAACAGTACAGGATATGGCTCCAGCTGTTGATACCCTCAATGATCTATGGGCAGACGACGCCGCATTATTCAAAAATGTGCTGATCGGCAGTGCCGGTTCGTATACGGTGAGCTATGACCGTACGGACGATATTACGGGTGCCGCCGAAACAAAATACGGAGTTATCGACGAAGAGCGCAAGATCAATGTCAATTACGCCTCAAAGGAGGTGCTTGTTAGACTCCTTTTCCGTACCGCCGGGCTAAGCGCTGCCGGCGCGGAAGAAACAGCGGGCGCGATCATTGATTGGCGGGACGCGGATAATATCATGGGTGACGGTGAGCAGGCGATAACCGAAACGGCCCACTATAGTGCCACCGGGCACGGTTATGTGCCGTCTAATACCCCGTTCCGGCTCCCGGAAGAACTCCTGCTCGTCAAGGGCATGTCCGCCGAGATATTTGCCGCAATACGGGATTATATTACCGTATTTGGAAAAGGCAGGGTAAATGTAAATACGGCCCCGAAAAATGTGCTCGTGGCCCTGGGCCTGCCGGAAGAGCTGGCAGATAAGATTATATACTTCAGAGCCGGTCTGGATTCCAGGGAAGGCACGCCCGACGATAATACGTTTTTTTCATCAGGCACTATCGATAAGGACCTTTCGGCGCAGTGCAGCCTGACCAGGCAGGAAAAAAGCGCTCTGGCAGCGGCAATTTCCGGCGGCGCCTTTGAGGTAACCTCGGAGACGTTCATGGCGGTTTCAGCCGGCGCATTGAAGAACAGGGATTTGTGTGGTACACTTGTATGCATATTCGACAGGAGCGGCCGGATCAAGTATCATGGTTATTATGTAAGTACTCTCACGCAAAAATAGGGTTTAAAGAGCAATGGCGCTGCCACTAAGTAATGTTATGCGTAAATCGAAAAGTTTTGTGCCCATAGAGATCGGCGAAAAATACCTCAACATCGCTCACATCATAGTTCAGAAGGACGGACAGAAGCTGGCGGGGGCGTTTTCCGGCGATATATCGGGCGCTTCGCAGGACGATATCGCGCGGCAGATCAGCGATTTCGTAAAGAACGCGCGCGCAAGGAGCCCCGAGATCATAAACGTCATACCGTCGAACTTCGTTATATCGAAGAACATAGAGATACCATCCATAGATAAGAAGGAGATACACGACATAATAGAGCTCCAGGCCGGAAGGCATACGCCATACGCGCGGGACGAAATCGTCCTGGATTATGCCGACATCGGAGTCTTCCACAATCGCTATACCAAAATACTTCTGGTCATCGTAAAAAAAGAGATTGTGACCAGCCGTTACGATATCATAAAGAAAGGCGGTTTTAAGGCAGGGAAGACCGTGCTGGCGGCCGAATCGATATCAAGGACCTGTTTCAACTCTTTGCCGGGCAAGCCGCAGAAACCCGTGGTCCTGGTGCATGTCGACAGCGCTGCTACGGACTTCAGCGTTATTCATGCCGGCAAGATGATCTATCTGCGGTCGATACCTATCGGCACCCTTCATATCGCAGCAAGGTCGGAAGAAACGCAGAAGGCATTCATCGACGAAATAAAAAAATCGTTAGATTCTTATCTGTCCGAGAATATAGAAGCTGTGCCCGTCAAAATATATCTGGCGGGAGCTGTAAGTCACCTGGCCGAGAGGGCGGTAGAACAGATTAGGCAGGCGACACGTATAGATACGGATCTGATGCCGTACAGGAATATATTTAAAATACCGGAAGACCAAAACGGTATCTTAGGGAAAAACGATGTTGCTTCCCTTTTGCCGGTGCTGGCGTCCGCGGCCATAGCGGAGCATATAGACTTCAATCTGATACCCGAAGATGTCAAGATCAGCCAGGAACTGAAAGCCAGGGCAAAGAAAATGACGCAGGCGGCGGCCTTCTTCATGGTGGCGCTCGTGATATTTTTTGCCATCCTCCTTACGGGACTCTTTTTCAAGAAGGCGTATCTCCAAAAACTGCTCTTAAGCTACTCGAAGGAGACCAAAGAGAGCAGGGACCTGCGCGACATTTCGGAGAAGACGGCCGTTGTAAAAAGATTTTTAAGCCAGAAGGGGCAATCGCTGGGAGTGCTTACGGAACTGTTCAGGTTGATGCCGAAAGAGGCGTACCTGAACAGCATAGAACTGAAGCCCGATAAGAGCATAACGGTAACGGGCACGGCAGACAGCATGTCGCGCGTATTTTCGATGGTGACGGACCTCGAGAACAGCGAGTCATTCAAAAGCGTCAAGGTCGATTTTACAAAATCGCGGCGGATAAACGACCAGGAGGTAGCGGACTTCGGATTCACGTTTTCCGTAGAGGGCATACAATAAGATGGGTAATTTCATAGAAACATTCATTGCCGGATTATCACCCAAGGAGCGAAAGATCCTGTACGTAACGCTCGGAGTGGTTTCTCTGGCCCTTTTTGACCGGCTTCTCATCGCTCCCATCGTCAGGGAATCCCGCTCGGTTGAAGAAGCCATAAACGCGAACATCGGAGAGATCAAAAAGAGCACCCTCATCCTGCGGTATAAGGATAAGATAATCAGGGATAACGATGATTATGGGATATTTTACACGGCAGACGGTTTGTCGCAGGAACAACTGACAGCTTCTTTCTTAAGCGAGATCGAAGAGTTCGCAAAAGCCTCAACAATAGCTCTGACGAACATAAACCCCGTAGTTACGGAAGAGAAGGCGGGTTATGTGCAGTACAGCATTGTTATAGAGTGCGCCGGTAATATGAAAAATATCGTCGATTTCATATATGCCATCGATAACGCAAAGAAACCGTTGCGAGTAGTGTCGTATAACATCCAGCCGAAAGACAGAAATGTATACGACGTGAAGTGTTCGATGACGATAACGCGGGCTATCATAAGCCGGCAGGTTTCCGCACCTGCGGCAAAAGATGTTCCGGAAGACGCTGCCAAGAAGACCGCAAAAGACACCGCCGCAGCGCCTTCATAACAGCCGGAACGAGGAGCGCTGTGAGCGCGTACAGAGTGAAATGAAACGAACCCTGCCATACCTGCTACTGTTTTCCGCCGCTCTCTTTATCTCCTGCGTCCAGCCGCTCTATGGCTTCGATCCGAGGATCCGCGAACTTCTCGAAAAAGCCCAGCGGGCATACGACGAGGCGATATACGCGGAGAGCGTAGTGTGCTGCCAGAAGATGCTCGATCTGGAACCGGAATTCTACCCGGCGTATAACATCCTCGGCAAGGTGTATGCCGGGCAGGATGGCAGCGAGGAGAAGGCTATACTGTATTTCGAAAAATCGCTTGCGATAAAACCTTCCCAGACGGAGATATATAACGGTATCGCGGCTCTCTTCAATAAATTAAACAGGCCGGATGACGCGATCTCCTGTTTTTTACGGGGGACGGAACATGACCCCGATAATTTTGAGCTCAATTTCAACGCGGGTGTTACCTATCTCGTGGGAAAGCGCGATGCGCATAAGGCGCTGGAATTTCTGTCAAGGGCGGATAAGAAAAAGCCGGGATATGACAAATTAATATATCTTATAGGCCTTTCGAATTTCATAACAGGCAACAACGCGATGGCGCTCGACGCGGTCACAAAACTGCGGCGGCAGAAGAACGAATATCTGGCCTCGTATCTCGAGAGTTTTATGCGGCAGAACAGTAAGGGGCAGAGCGTCGATATGACATCGGCGGTGAAGAGTTATGCGGTACCGCCAAACGCCGCCGCAGGCGGGGAGAAGGCGAAACCTGCCGCGGGGAAAGTGAAAAACGAGGCCGCCATACCCGATGGCGCGCCAAAGGCTCCCGCAGCGCAAAGTAAAGCGAATGTGTCTGTCGGAAAACCGAGCACGAAGATGAGCGGATCCGGGACGGTCTATCTCAAAACAACGGTGAGTCCGAACGTTGAAACAGAAAAGCCGTCCGGAGAGGCGGTAGGTTTGTCTCCTGTTCAGGAACCGGTATCGTCCAAATAACCGGCACTACTCTTTATTCCACGCTACCTTATATACTACTATTTTTGTATCGAGGACGGGATTTTCTTCCTTTGCGAACAGCTCAAAGCATTTCAATCCCACGCCGTTCAGATAATAGAGCCTGAATAACACCGATGTCAGTACCGCCCGGGGCGCTATGATGGAGCTGTATTTGCCATCCGGATGCCGTATCAGCAATACGGATAACCGTATCGCGGGGTTATCGAGGCGTTTTTCGACAAGAATACCGTCTTTCTCATAAAGAACGCTTTCAGGAGCGCCCGCAAGATTTTTATTGATCCCGTTTATCCGGACATCCATCGTCCGGCTGTCAAGCATCACGCCGTCCGCAAAGTAGACGATATCCTTGACCCTGGCGGTCTCGTATGATTCCTCGCCGATATAGGTCATGCCTCCCGCGATGCTCCAGAGGAGCGACACATTGTCGCTCGAACCCCGCCAGAATACACTACCCTTTTTAAATTGCTTACGCATATAGCCGTTAAGATCGGCGGCTTTTGCGAAATCCCAGTTCTTGACATAGTAGAGGCCTATCACGCTGTCCGCGAGATCTTTATATATAAGACAGTATGCAGGGGCCGGCTTTCCGTGTGTCAGCGATACAAGATGATCGGCATCGGCCTGCGATAGAAGGGACCGGGCTTCCAGGCCCGCCCCCTGTTTATCGGCCACCACCATTCTTTTAAGAAGGGCGATTGCCTTATCCAAAGGCATGCCTTTTCCGACAAGAAATTCCGCGGCTTCGTTGCCGCTCGAATCGAGCATTCGTAAGATCCCGATGGCTTCGTCTTCTTCGGTGGCAAGGAAGAAACTGGCCATCCAATAAGCCTGAGGGATATTCGGGTGCGCGCCTTCAAGGGTGACGGGCCTTTCCGCAACGGCCTTGATGAAGTGGCCCGGACACCACCATGAGCTTATTATGCTGTTTTCGGGTGTATTGAGACGGATCTTTTTAAGGACATCCTGCCAGACCGCATTGAATATCGGTTTCTGGTTCAAAGCGGTGACGTGGGCATATACAAGAGATACGATTGATAGCGTTCCTATCAGGACATATGTGACGATCGCAGCATATGCGGAAGCGTGATATTTAAAGACTTTGCCCGCGATGTCCTTTACGGCCCGCAAACCGATGTCTATGCCTATCGCGGAACAGATTGCCGCCGGCACCAGCAGGAATATCAGAAAACGTTCCGCGCTAAGCGTCATGCATAACGCCGCGCTAAAAAAGATCAATAGTATGATCTTTTTTTCGTTCCGTAGCCCTGTTTTTTTGTCAAAAAAAACGGCGCAGAGGCCGAAAAGCGCGGAAAGGATAAATGCATAACCGCCTAAGAGATGTGTCAATTTCTGCGGGGAGGAGGCTTTAAGCTCACCAATTGTTATAAAGATATCGGGCCAAAAACCATTTTTTAATAGCATAAATTCAGATAAAACCTTCGAGGTCCCGGCAAAGGTGCGCGCCAATCCGGAAGGTTTTATGATCATGATGAGAACGGCGCAGAAGACGATGCAATATACGGAGAACCTCCTGAAGGTAAGGCCGGCGCCTTTTTCCTTTCCGGCCCTATAGATGGCGATAGCGGCAAAAGAGAGGGCGATATATACCGGCAGTAGTATCCACCCCTGCCAGAATATTGAAAATACGGCCGATACACACGCGAGGAGGACGCTCCAGCGGTAAGCGGGCCTGTCGTCGTTCTCCACGGTTTTAAGGAGGAGAAATATCGTGGCAAGAAAGAACAGGGTGTTGTACGCATCGGTGTCATACCAGCCGAAAGCGCTTCTTTGAATAAATACGGGGGAGAGCGAAAAGAGTAATCCTCCCGCAAGGATCGCCGTTCTCGACAGCCCGAGCGTTTTGCGAAACGATATAAACATAATCAGGCATAGCGCGTAGATGACCAGCGGTACGGCAGATATGACGAGGACCAGGGGGACGCCAGAGTAGAATAATTTTGCCGCCCTGTAGGCGAAAACTCCTATATACGGCAGGATCTCGATATTTCTCCAATGCCCTGTCGGTGCCATGATAAACGTATCGTAGTACCATCCGCCCGTTTGGGTATCAGAAAGGCGCCCATTTTTTAGCAGTCTCTTAGTAAGGTGGTAATAGTGGTACGGGTCGGCTTCGAGCAGATAAAGATCGGGCCTTTGAGTCAGGGATCCGCGCGTGATCGCGGAAACGATCTTTTCTATGCGGCCGGATTCGTTCTTTATGATATCCTTGAATTGCCTGTCGAGAAGCGCGTTCTTTTCAGCGGGCGGCATGGCGGGATATGAAACGGCGATCTGTTTTGCCACGTCTTTTTTTATGTTTAAGTATACGGCAAGGCGCGCTACCGCATGATCCTGGTTCTCAGGGTTTTTGATGACGGGGTAGAGCCGGAAGTATATTCCGAGGATGATCAGACAGGATACGATAACGGCGTATACTATGATATTTTTTGCGTTTCGCGTCATTTGGGCAGCCCGCGCCCTTTCGGCCGGTTATTGTTAAAAATACCCTTCCGGACAAATTTATCGGCTACATAGCCGATTATGTCATTCACGTCGGGAGGGATCATCTCATCAGGCTGGACGCCGGTGGTATCGAGCTCCGCGCCGTTGAACAGATACGTATTGCCGGTGATCATGGCAAGCATCGAGCCGTCATCGAATATAAACGAGCTTTTAAGGAACGCCATGCCGGCGCTCGGCTCTTTGCCCATGACAAGGCCGCGGCCATATTCCTTGAATACGGCCGCCATGATCTCCGCGGCGCTGCCGCTCCCTTTATTAATGAGGATCACGACGGGCCCGTCATAATGTATATCGGATGACGGCGATACCAGCCCGAAATCCTGCACGTTCTTCTTTCTGTAGTAGAACAGTTTTTGTTTTGGCGGAAGGAATATCCCGGATAGCTCATATACGGCAAGAGGCGGACCGCCGGGATTATCCGTCAGATCCAGTATCAGAAGCTTCGTCTTTTTACCTGCGATATCCTTGATATACCCCTTAAGGTCTTCGCCGGTCATCCTGTTAAAAGCGGAGATCTTGAGGCAATATATCCCCGATGTGCCCGTAGGTATAGCCGTTATCGTCTCGTTGAAGTACTCTTCGCATAATATTTCATATGTCGAAATCTTTTTTGTCCCGGCAGGGGCGATATCCAGCGTCACGACGGTATTCAGCGGAGGGTAGATAAGCTCTTTTATGCGCGTCTCATCCAGCTTACCTATATCCACACCGTCTATCTTCAGGATAATGCCATTATCCCTGATCCCCTTTGCATACGCATCGGAGCGGATCTGGACATGCTCTATGAAGTATCCGTCTTTTGTAAGGCGCCCTTCGACGCCTATGCCATATTCGTATCCGTAGATCTTCTTTGAATATTCGCGCGCTTCTTTAGGTGGAATAAAATTGGTAAACTTGTCTTTAGGGTCTTTAAGCCTGTTTACCAGGAGCCCCGCCCCTCTATGCGCTATTATATCGATCTTATGATCCGTCTCCGTAAGTTTGGCGAGAATAGAGGCCTTATATTTTTGCACGTATTCCTCATAAGCCGCTTTCGAGACGGGTTTATAATAAAATGTCTCCATCTTTTCATATACCGACGCAAGGAGATCCAGGTATGGTTTGTAATGATCCGGCACAGCAGGCGCGTTTTTACCTGCGGCCTCCGCGGGCAGCACAGCCGCGTTACACAGTATTAACGTTGCGAGAACGGGGAGGGCGATGATCGTGCGGATGAATTTCATCTAGAAATAGAAACGGTTGTAAGATAGTTTAACGAGAGGGCCGTTACCGAACACGACACGATAAGCGCTCGTTACCATGCGATTTTTATGGAGCCATTGGCAGCAATTGACCGTTTTACACGGACCGCCTATCTTGGCGAAGGCCCGCCCTTCCAGCAACCTGATGATATCCCTTCTTTTTTCTCCGCAGTATATATCATGCAGGGTATTTTTATTCAGGTTGCCAAGAATAAGCTCATTGTCCGAATCGAGACAGCATGCATACCATGTTCCGTCGGGGGCGATGAACGCCTCATGTTTGATCCGGATAAGATTGGTGCAGGAATATTTCCTGTAATCGATCTTTCCGGTATCGATCTTATCCCGCTCCGCCCATGCGATGACCGAGTAACACCGGTAAATCCTATCGATCCGGCTATCGAGCATGGTCTCCCACCGCTCTTTTACTTTCCCGAAATCATCTTCAATGTTCATCAGAGCCGGGTTATTGAGCTTCGCCGGCAAGAACCCCAGATTCTTATGTACGGTGTGGGCGTAATTATTAAGGGTAAGCACGGATATGTGCAACGGGATCCCGGCGCCGGCTTCTTTCCTCAATGCCAGGAGCGAGCGGATATTATCGCTCACGGCGCCGTAATCTATGCACTTTACGGCAAAATAATTCTCGGCGTCGGAACCGTCTATATTTGTCCGTATGAGATCGGCAAGCCGTTCTTTCAGGATGGCCTCCGACTTATCCTTTGTCATGTGCTGGAAATTGGTATACAGCATGATCTTTATGTCGGGCAGGGTTGAGCGTATATACCGCATTATCGGAATAGTGTCTTTGTTAAGGAGCGCATCGCCATTTTCGCCGATAATGATCTTATTGATGCGATGACGTGCTTTGAAGTCACCGGAAGAGACCTCATCGATGATCTTTTTTGCAAGAGCATAAGGCATCAATTTCTTCTTGATGCTCTGGCCCCGATTGGAAGGGCAGAAGATGCAGTCAGCCTTGCAGGCGCAGGAGAGAGAAAGGTTTATCGATCTGAGCATATACTATATATAACATAAAATTATGCTAAGTAAAAGACAAAAAAGGTTATATAATATATCCATGATAGGAAGGCGAGTAACGATACTTTTGGCGGCCTTATTGCTAATACCATGCGCCGCCGCAACGGTGTTTTCTTCTGAAGAGGCTGCCTATAAATATGCCAGATCGGCGGTCGAGAAGGCGCGTATCGGTAATTTTAAAGAGGCGATAGACGATCTCAAAGCGGCCCGCCTCTATGACCCTTCCAACCGCATCATAACAAAGAATCTCGCGATAATCTATAACAATTATGGCATGGAATTGATGAAGAAGGGCGATATTTCTCAGGCGATCGAGAAATTCGAAAGCGCGCTTTCCTATGACCGGGACGACCCCATTACGCTCTATAACCTTGGTGTTGGTTATTACAAGATCCAGAACATGGCGCGCGCCAAACGGTTCCTGGAGAGAGCGCATGCGCTTAAGCCGGAAATGCAAGGGGTGGCGGAGCTTCTTGAAAAGGCCGGCAGGGAGACGGCCATAGAGAAAGATTTCGAAAAGACCGATACGCAGCATTTTATTATAGCGTCATCAGATGATATACCGGTCGAGAAGTTGTCGTATATACGGACATGGCTTGAGGAGGCCTACGGGCGCGTTGGGGCTTTCCTTGATCATTACCCGAAGAACAAGATAATCGTTATACTATATTCGGAAGCCAACTATGACGCGATGCTGCGCGGCAGGCCGCATTGGACGCTGGCGGTATTTGACGGAAAGGTGAGGATACCGGTCAACAAATTTAAGTATACCAACGAGGATGTAATCAGGATATTATATCATGAGTATGCCCATGCCGTTACGTTCGGTATTGCCGGGAACAAATGCCCCTTATGGGTGAGTGAGGGTATAGCCGGTAAGGCGGAAGACCTCGCCGGTATGCGTAATGCCGGTATTGTCAGGGATAATATCAACGCTGCGGCAGTCTATCATATCCGGGAGATGCCGCGCGATTTCGCCCGCATTAAGGACGTGCGGCTCGCAACGTCGCTCTACGCCCAGTCCTATCTCCTGATAGACTTCATCGTAAACAGGGTAGGTCCGAGCGGTCTGCGGTCTATGCTGGCCCGTTTGCGGGACGGACAGAGCGCGGAACACGCGATTGAGGCGTTGTTCGATAGGGATATCGAGCAGTTCGAGAGGGATTTGGAAGGCTATATAAAGGAAAGGTACGGCATAACCGGCATCGTGTACAGCTGAAGCGCAGTTATCGCCGCCGTACGCATCGTTATGAAGACAAAAGTATCCGTGATTATCCCAGCCTATAACGAATCAGCCGCCATAGGGCCGTGCCTTACGGCACTCTTGCGGCAGGATGGAGCCGTCTACGGGCAGGATTATGAGATCATAGTTGTAGACGACGCTTCAACGGATGATACCGTTTCAAAGGCGGCCGCGTTCCCGGTAAAGGTCGTGCGTTCGCCGGACAATCGTGGAAGGGTAGCCGCGCGGAAGGCCGGCGCGCTGAGCGCCGCGCACGACACGCTCGTATTTGTCGACGCGAGAGTAGTCGTCAGCCCGGATCTTCTGGATGTGTTTTGGAGGGCGGGATATTCGCCGCTCATAGGTGTGGTGCGGCCGTCTGCTGATGGCGACGAGATCAATCCGGCCGAGAGGATATTCTATCTTATCAGGCGCCGGTATTATATTCCCCGCATGCTATACGGCGCCGGCGCCGGTTTCGCATACATTGATAAGGACAATTTCAGCCGCTCGCCCAAGGGTGCGGGCTGTTTCTTTGTGCGAAAGGATGTTTTTCTGGCCTCGGTGCCGGAGGCGTTCGATAAATACACCAACGACGATACGGCCATCTTCCGGCATATCGTCTTCGGGATGAATACTCCCATTATGAGACATTTCGGCGTTACGTTACGGCATTCACACAGGACCGATCCCGCCCGTTTTATTGAGTGGCTGATGTACCGCGGGTCGTCCTTCTACGATTTTTATCTGAGACGCAGCATGGTGTTACGGGCCATTTTTGCGGCAGGGTCGGCAATCCTCTTCCTGGTTTTTTTGTACTGCATCGTCCATCCGAGACTATTTCTATATACGGCGTTTTTTGTCCTGCCGGTGTATGCAATTGCGGTGGTATTCCTGGCGGAGAGGGTTCGGGATACGGCCGTCGTATTTCCCCGGCTATGGGCTTATATTCTGCTCTTCTATGGCGGTATGGTCAGGAGGGCTATCATCACGCGCTTTAGATGAAGAAGGTCAGCGCGGATCCGCGCCGTCGCTATTATGACGATGCAGGAAAGCCGGGATGAATACGGCGCCGCAGATGAATGTCCAGGCAACGCCGATGAGCCTGTCTGCTACCGAGATAGCCAGCCCGTGAGCGAAAGATGCGCCCAGCATTTGCGACATTACCGCTACAGCCGCTTCTCTTATCCCCAGGCCGGAGGGGGTGACAGGCACGATGACGGCAAGCGAAGAGAGGGATGCCATCGCGAGGCACGAGAAGAGCGGCACCTCCGCACCTGTGTATTTAAAAAGAAAGAACAATCGTAAAGCAGCCATCGCGACGATCATTATATTTATCGCGGTGAGTTTTCCTATTGCCCCCGCCGATATCTTCAACCGGTTCCAGTGCTCTATGCCATTGCGCAATAGTGACATTATCCTGCCGTGCAGCCGCAGCCTCATGAGCATGTCCATCGGCATGACAAACACGATAACGCTTATGGAGACGAGGGTCAGGAATAGGACATTGATCGCGATATTGGATATAGAGCGTGTCGAGTACAGGATGGACATACTTACCGACCCTGTCAGGCCGATCGAGAATACGCTGATCACGTTCATCGCGCCCAGCAACACCGTGAAGTCCGTATAGGAGAAGCGGTGTCTGTTCTTGAGGTATATCGCCCTCGAAAAAGTCCCGCCCGGCACCGGCAGGTAGTTAAGCAGCGCCGCAAGCATGTCCATGCCGAAATATTCCCGGAATCCCATGCTGACCGAGAATGGGCGCAGATAGACTTTCATGAGCAACGCCCGTAAAAAAAATTGCGCGAGATTAAGCGCCGACAGGATGATTAATCCGGCTGCCGGGATACTATGCAGCGGTAAGAATCCCTCGGGGTGCCGGTTAATATACAAGACACCCAGTGTGAGTATTACGGCAAATAGGGCCCATCTTAACAATTTCTTTATCATTTATTTTCCAGTTCTTCCGCGCGCAGGATCCTTACTATTTCTTTCGAAGGGTTCAGGGCCGTTGGTGTTGCGCGGGAGCGGAACGATTTATAGGATACCAAAAAATCACCGATCGTTTTTTCATCGAATTGCCCCAGCCGCACATTCCCTCCCAATCCGTCCTGACGCTCCGTCTTCATCCTCATCAGCAGGCACGGCACGTTCAGGGCGCAGCTCTCTTCCTGTATACTGCCGCCGTCTGTCACGATAAATTCAGCTTTTTTAAGCAGAGCGATAAACCTGCCGTATCCGGCGATAGGGTCCATATGGATCCTGTCATTCTTTAATTCCCGCAGGAGCCCCATGCGCGCCAGCCTATTTGATGTCGGCCGATGCATTATGAAAAATACGTCAAAGGACGAGGATATCCGCTTCACCAGGTCGATGACGGCGGCCATCCTGCGCCTGCTGTATAAATTCTCGAAACGGTGGATACTTACCACCGTGTAAGGAGCGCCGCCGGTATCGGCAGTATCATCATGCCGCTTCATTATATAACGCAGAGAATCGATGACCGTGTTGCCCTCGATCTTGAATATTCTGCCTTTTACTTTCATGGCGCGCAGGTTATTTTCAGCCCATGAGGAAGGCGCGAACAGATAATCGGAAAAGCGCATACAAATTATTCTTATCAGTTCCTCCGGAAAAGGGTCAAACAGGTCGAAACTGCGCAGTCCCGCCTCGAGGTGGGCGACTTTCAGGCCGCATGATCTGGCGGTGATCAGCCCAAGCAGGGTGGAGAGTGTATCACCGTGTATAAGGCAAATCCCGTTCTTATCACCGCCGAAGATACGTTCTCTGAAAGAACGCCGCGAGAAGACAAGCTGTGTCATTATCGTGGATACCCAGAGAATGGCCCTGAAGACGGAATTGATGTTTGAGAATCCGGTTTCAAGAGAGATGTCGGGTTGTCGTATACCGAAAAAGGCCCTTAAATCGGAGGTGATATCCTTATGCTGGCAGCTGTCTATGAGGCGGTATGGGACCTGGCAGTCATCAAGATTTCTTAGTACCGGAGCCACTTTAATGAATTGAGCTTTTGTGCCGATAAATATATGTATCATCCGTTCTCCGGCGCGCTTTGCGCTATTAGCGGGATGTCCCGCGTGATGCAAAGCTTCGGGTTCAATTATATCACAGCAAAGAGAGTTTTGGAATCCCAAATGAAACGGACCCCGGACCCCGGACCCTATCGTAATTGGCTCCCGGGACAGTTGCCATACACTCTTTTTTGTTTTATAATATCGGTATGATAACGGAACAGGGCCGTTTTCCACGGGGTATAGGCTCATGATAGACGATCAAAAATACTGGACGGAAAGGCACAGGCGATACGCAGGCATGGCCAGAGCCGTAGGGCAGATATCATATTCGGAAAAGGCCAATTATTACGTTTATAGGATTGTTCTGGAACGATACGCGGAGTTGTTGGGACGATTGCCGCTGGACGGCGCGATCTCGGTACTGGACGCCGGTTGTGGCAATGGTGTTTATACAAAGTTCCTTTCCGGGTTTGGGTTTAAGGTGACGGCAGTCGATATATCGCAGGAGGCCATCGATCGCCTGGATATCAAAATAACGGATAAGTCGAGATCCTCTCTTGAGACGATCCCCATGCCGGGCCGTTTATATGACATAGTGCACTGCTTCGATGTTTTGTATCACATACTGGATGACGATGAGTGGAAAGCAAGCATCGCGCGATTATGCGCTTTGTCCGGAAGATATATAATATTGCATGAAAGGTTCCTGCGAAGAAGGCCTCTTATAAGCTCGCCGCATATCAGACAGCGTCCTTATTCTCATACTTTATCCGAGCTAAGGAAGAACGGTTTTGCGGAGTGCATGAGCAGCCCCACGCATTTCTGGGCAATGAGGGCAATCACGTATAAAATAACAAAGCATTTTCCTTCGTTTTTTTATAATTTAGACGCTTTTATATTGCATCTTCTTGACCAGTTTAACGCAGGATGGGCAGGGTCGCATCATATTAAGGTATTTGTTAAGAGGAGCTGAGCCGGCTAAAGGTATGGTCAAATCTCAGTAACTCTGCTTTGTATATTACCCGGTCCGGTTGCAAACCGCTGCCGGATTTAGTTCAAATGGACGATTAAAATATAGAGTGATCCTATTTTCTGCATACGGCCATAATATCCAGTGAGGTCTTTACCGAAGCCTCCCCTACAGAATAGACCAACGCAGGATCCATATTTATATCGACGGGCGTTTCAGCCGCGCCGCGCGGACCGATACGGTGGGCAAGCGCGACCGGGAAGGCCATGAGCCATGCCGGTATAATCCTTCGTAATCCGAGAAAATCGTACGAGGCGAGTTTGCGGTTATGCACTATCCGTTTCTTTTCGATCTCCATAACCTTATCGACGGCCGTTACGCCGTAGACCGTGACCTCGCTGAATGTCCGGGCAAGGATCCCGCGAAATTCCCCGAACGTGTATTCTCTGACATGGAATACATTCCAGGGCGTTTCACCTTCAGATATCCTCAATGCCGCGTTCGGGGTCGATATGATGAATGTGCCGCCTTTTTTGAGTACCCGGCAGGCCTCGGACAGAAATTGTTTCGCGTCCTTTACGTGCTCTACGACGTGAAAAGACACTACGGTATCGAACATGTTTTCGGGAAACGGCAGAGCCCTGCCATCGTAATGTAAAAAATCACAATTATTCCTTTCGTATTCACTTCGGGCTTTTTTTACGGCGTCTTCGGATATATCGACCCCGACCGCAGAGCCGAATTTTTCCGAAAGAATACGGGTACCGTATCCTGCTCCGCAACCCAGGTCAAGACAGAGAGGCCCGCTCGTTTTTTCCGCAGCCCACCGATAGGTGAAAAGTTCTTTGAGAAAAAGAAGACGCTCTTCCGGGGACATCCTCGATGGGATTATTCTGTCGCCGCCCATGCCAGTTATCGATCCTCGCTTCTTTCGAAGCGTAATTGCGCTACCTGCTCCGATACGAGGCCCATCAGGAATATAAGGACGCTTGTAATGATGAGCAGAATGGAAAAACCCGTATAGCGCTGGTGAAGTATTATTATCTTAAATATCGCATGGCCCGCGCCGAGGGCAAAGAAGAGGAGGCTGGCGGGGAGGAATATGCGCAACGGGCTGAAGAGCGTGGCTATCTTCATTATGATAAGTATGAATCGCGAACCGTCGGATAGCAGGTTTATCTTGCTCGTCCCCAACCGTTTCCTCGCCTCAATGGGCACATACGCTATGCTGTATCCCGCCTTAAACAAAGCCATCGTTATCGTGGAGGGGTATGAGAATGTGTTCGGCAGCAGACAGACGAACTTTTTCGCGATATCGGACTTGATGGCCCTGAAACCCGATGTAAGATCCGGTATATTCCGGCCTACAAGATAGGAAGCAAATGCGTTGTAAAACAGATTTGCGCATCGCCGGTGAGCCGGCGCGTTGCGCCATCCGATACGCGCGCCGACCACCATGTCGTAAGATGGTATGAGTTTCAGTAACGACGGGATGTCTGTCGGAGCATGCTGGCCGTCCGCATCCATAAAGACGAGCGTCTCCGCATCCGAACCCCGTATACCGGTTTTTACGGCCGCGCCATTGCCGATATTGTAAGGATGCCGGATAACCCGGGCGCCGTTCTCCTGCGCGACTCGGCAGGTATCATCGGTAGATCCGTCGTCAACGACTATGATCTCATGGTCCTCGGTCTTGAGAGCCGCGTGAATATCACGGATGACCTGCGCGATTGAAAGCTCTTCGTTATATGCCGGCAGTATGATATTTATCTTTCTCATTCAAAACGCACCTTTCAGTTAATTTTAAAGACGGCTCCGTATCCGGTAATTTCCCTGACCGGCTCAAAAAGAGACGGTGCCGCCTTGACCGCCTTTATCTTGTCTTCCAGTCGTTTCATATGTATGACGAGAAAAGCCCGCTTCATCTTTTCCGGCAAATCCTCCCGCAGGCGGTTAAAAGCGAACAGGACGCTCGAACCGTCCAGCGCGATATATTCGTATCCCTTTTTCTTCAAAAACGCGTGGTTCTCTTCGATCGATCTTTCGATGTCGACCGCCGCATAGTCGAAGACCTCTTTATCCCAGGCGAATGAAAGCATGTCGAATACTATCGGAACGCATTGGTCGCTCGCAAAGACGTATACCGCCGAATCTTTCGGCAGAGCATCTTTTATCCACGCATATAATTGCCGGCCCTCGGCAATCCCGATGTAACCGTCTTTCCAGGGGCGGGTATTTAAAGCGAATTTATTGGCGTGCCAGAATGTCAGCGACAGGGCAGTCAAGAGTATTCCGCCCGCTATGGGCACGTAACGGTATCTCATGTCCCGCGATAGTTCATTATAGACCAAAGCGCCGGAGAGCGCTATCGAAAAGGCGAGGAACGACCACATCCTGAAGGGCACTATATTTATCGAGAAACGCGCGCCCATGACACCCAGGAAAGCGAATATCGACCAGGTAAGGGCTATGGCCAGGCGCGTCTTTTCCTTGGTGAAGAGCGTCCGAAGATGGGAGGCGGCGTAGAAGACGGTCATGACGGCAAATATTATAGCCGGTATTCCGATACCGAACGGGTTCTGTATAAAGTTGCCCTCCGGGTTAAGAAGTGAAAAGTGGTCGAATGTATACGGCATGGAAGCGGAGCCGATGAGCGGAACGATTTTCCTGTCCGGGAGGATTAAAAAAGCGGTGATGACGGCCAGCCCCGAAATAAATACGGCGGGTTTGACGTATTCCGCGTAACGCTGCCGCGCCGGGCCCTGGAGAAATTTCCATCCGTTGTGTTTCCATAAGATCCGCAATAGAAAGCATGAAAAAAGACAGAGGCCGGCCAGCAATAAAGCATGCCGGTTCCCTATCGCCGACCGGAGCATTGGTATAACTATGTCGAGCCCTCCGGATCCTTTATTCTCGGTAAAGACGGCTTCCCTGAATCTCAGCAATGACGGCAGCCAGAATAACGCGATAGCCGCGGCGAACCCCGCCGCCGCCGTTTTCAGGATATTGCCATGCGCCTTACCTTCGCAGAAGACGGTGACGCCGTAGTAGATCAGGAAAAATATCGTTATGATGACGCTCGAATAAAAATGGACCATCCATATCGACGCGAAGGCGAGCGCGGCGACAGGCCGCCATCGCGCGTCCGCTTCGGACTTCAGCAGCATATAGAAGAATAACGGCAGGAATACCATACTCAGGTTCAGAGAGAAGATGAAGTGTGTGAGCCATGCCGGCATAGAAAATAAGAGTATGGCCGCGAGAAGGGCCGCCCACCGGTTGGCGATAAAGCGTTTGGCGAGGTAGAAGAAGAATGGTACGCTAAGAGATACGAAAAGGCCGTTAAAGAACTTCATCGTCCAGTTGATACCGGAGCCGGTCTGACTCAGAAGACCCATAATGATCTGGTAGCCCTGAGGGTACGGCTGGGCTACGTCACAGAACTTGAATGGAGCGGTGTAGGTCTTTTGTACGGCAATATATTTTGAGGCGGACGCGAACAACCACGGATCCTCGCTCTCGAACCACGGATAGGCAAAGCTTCCTCTAAGATACATGTAGAGCGACGCCGCAAAAAGGACGATCACTGCGATATTTACCGGCGTTACAACGTCCTTCAGGCCTACGGCAAAACCTCCGGCTTTTCGATGCTTACGGCAGTGGATGGCGGAGGCTGTGAACATGGCGGCGGCGGCGGCCAGGAATACCCTGTAGTCGAGCGGGATGGACAGGACATTACACGCCGCGCCCATTAGCGGGATAAATAAAAGACCCGCGCCCAGCGATAACACGATCCGCTCTAAGGCGTCCTCTTCTTTCGACCAACCGGCTATATACGTGATCGAGCCGAATCCGAGAGCAATAAAAACAAAAACAAATATCGCTTTGATCATCATGTTTTCCCCATGTGCCGATTATAGTATAAGCCCCTTCCGCCGGTCAACTATTTATATTTTTGCGATTTTATGGTATACTTCAATAAAATGGATACCAAGCGTAAATTACGGGTAGCCCGCGAAGTGATGTTCTTTTCGGCATCGCTGGGAATAGCCGCTATTATTTTCGGCGTAGGAGACGTAATAAAGAATCCCACTACGAAGAAGCTGGGCGTATTCATAGGCCTATTCAGCTATATTTTTTATTCGATGTTCAGGGTAAGCGTCTGGTGGTTCGGTAAATGCAACCGGTATCCTCTCGACAGGGACGCCGGCGACGGGCGGAGTTAGACGATGTTGAGCTTTTCGAAGAACTGCAGGCCGATCTTGAGACCTTTTTGGGTAAGGACGATGTTGCGGACTTTTGCCGGCCTGTAGGGAAAGGCGTATTTTTTTTCAGAACACGATATCTCGATGTCCGTATCTACCGGAACGAAGTATTGCGAGAAGGCGGAAGCGCCGCTTGCCGATATATCAGCCAGGTCCGCGGAAAACATGACCTCCTCGCCTATAGCCGCTATTCCGGCAGCGTCAAAAACGGGCGCTTTTATCGAGACAAGTACGCCGGAGATGATCCTTCTCTCGCTATCGCGCGTCGAGGACACCCAATTTTCGAGCCTGGAAGCCGGCTTTCCCGACTCTATCCTTTTGCGCAGCGCTGTCCGAGCGGCCTTATCGAAGAGAACAAACGCCAGGAAGACGCCGGCGGCGACGCCGATTATAAAAAAGAAAGGGATCAGGTAAAAAGACGGTATGGATATGGCAGTCATTATATAAAGTATATGGGATATTATAGCGGTTGTCAAGGTGTTGGGGCTGTTTTTAGAAATCATGTCTTCATCGTGATGATAACTATACTATCTTCCAACTGCGGCGCCGATACGCTCTATACGGCGGATGGCAGGGAGGAGAGGGGAGTCGTCATGGAGGACGGACCCGAACGGACGGTATTCTGGAGGGCGGCGGGCGAGCTTATCCTGAAGAAGGGCGACATAAAGAAAATAACCCGTGACACGGATGAGGACAACCTTCTCATGATGGCCGATGCGGCGAAAGCGAAGAACGATAACGTAAGGGCTTATTATCTGTACGAAAGAGTTTTCAGGCTGAATACCGATTCCAGGAGGGCTATTGAGGGGATGACCGAATTACAGAATGCTCTTGAGAAGAACTCCGCAACCGATCAGGTGGTCACCTATCATGAGCGTTACGGCCCCGGCACGACCGGCCTGATGGATGACAAAGAGACGTTGTCGGAAAACGCCCGCAAGACCGAGGAAGTGGCGCGCCTCTTCGGTCTCCTGCTCGGCGCTTCGGACAGTAAGAGCTACTTCAGGAAGATAAAGGTGCTGGATGTGATACAGTCCTCGCGGGCGGCCAGGGCGGGCGCCGAGATCGACGATTATCTGGTGAGCGTGGAAGGAACCGACACCGGTTATGTCGGATTGTTCACGGCCGTCGACCTGCTACTCGAAAGATCGGGTGGTCCGGTCCGCGTGACCTTTGAAAAGGAACGCTCGCTTTGGCTCGGCGGGGAAGCAGGGCTTGATGCGGCCCGGGCTCCAGAATTAGCCGGATTTTCCATGAAGGCCGGAGCGGAGGGGATCGTTGTTTCGTATGTGAAGGAGTACTCGCTTGCCGACCGGGCCGGCCTGAAGGCCGGCGACGAGGTGATATCGCTGAATAACGTGCCGGTCGGGACAAAGAGCTATGATGACGTCCTGAAGCAGTTGGATGTACCGGGCCCACGCTCTATCGAAATAACGGTGCGCAGAAAAGTGTTTTTGTAATACTCGCGCCGCATCTGCCGGCGGAAAATACCGGAGCCGGTTTTATTTTCAAAACGCGTCAATAAAAACGGGAGGAACAGTAATGGGTAAGAGAATACTGATAATCGACGACGAGCCTGACATGGCGGAAGTCATGGAAATGCGGTTCGCCAGTAAGGGCTATGAGATATCGGTAGCATCGCACGGCGTTGAAGGCCTGGAAAGCATGCAGCGGCAGCGGCCCGATCTGATACTGCTGGATATAATGATGCCGGTCATGGACGGTTTCGAGTTCTTTAAGACGGTCAGAAATGGTTCCGCCGGATTGGAAATACCGATCGTGGTAGTTTCCGCCAGGGCCGGGATGAAAGCCACCTTCGAGGCGATAGGGGCCGCTGATTTTATAGAAAAGCCGTTCGATCTGGATATGCTCTTGTCGAAAGTCTCGTTCCACCTGGAGAGCAGGGCCGTAATTTTGGCGCAGGTCCCTTTCGTTGTCACGAAGATAAAGGCCGCGTTAAAAGACTGCGGCTATGAGGTAGATGAGGTTGCGGATGAGGGCACCGTTATAATGAAGAGCGCGGACATGCGGCGCAAGATATTTGTGGCCCACCTTGCCCTCATTTCGTCATCTCCGAAAGATTTTATGGCGAAAATGAATGCGTCCAGAAACAGCGGCGCGAAGGTCGTTATTTATTCGGATGCGCATGTGAAGGGCACGGAGGACAACAGCACGGCCCTTATAGACGAGCTCAGGATTAAGTGGACGTCCGCGGGGGCCGCTCTTTTTTATGATTCGAGGATCAACGGCGCGTTTTTAAGGGACGAGATTAAAAAACTCCTGGGCGTCCGGCGCTGAAGCTGCCGTAAATCAGGCATGGTTACTGAGGTGATGATGAGCGATAAGGGCGGGGGTTGGCCGGAATACATATGGGAGCAGTATCTCAGGGACGTGCTCGTCACGATCCGGGAAGGGGTCGCTTTTAGCGACGAGGCAGGGCGTTTTTATATCTATAATGCCGCCATGGAACAGCTTACCGGCTATTCCATGGAGGAGGCGAACGCATCCAGAGATTTCATGGATCTTATCTACCGCGATCCGGAACACCGGCAGAAAGCCCGGGAAGGCCTGGCGGAACTTATCAAGAACGGGCGGTTCCATAAGACGGAAGCAAGGATAACCGCCAAAACAGGGGCCGCAAAAGACGTTATCATCTCTTCGGCATTGATCGTCCGTGAGGGCCAAAAATATTTCTTAAGTATCTATCTCGATATTTCGGAGCGCAAGCAGTTCGAGAGAGCGCTCCGGCAAAGCGAGCGGAAACTGCGCGCCATTTTTGACCAGGCCTTTCAGTTCGTCGGCCTTATGACTGTTGAAGGGGTCCTGGTGGATGCTAACAGGACGGCCCTTGAGTTCAGCGGTTATGAAGCTCATGATGTCCTCGGGAAGCCGTTCTGGGATACTCCGTGGTGGATACATTCGCCGGCACTCCAGGATAAGCTGAAGCAGGCGGTGCATAGCGCCGCCAGGGGAGAGTGCGTACGCTTCGAGGCGACCCATATCGATAAGCACGGGGCGCTGCATTACGTGGATTTTTCTCTGAGGCCGGTCACGGACGAATCCGGCAAGGTCATATTTCTTATTCCGGAAGGCCGCGATATCACGGAGCGCAAGAAGATGGAAACGGCCATGGAGCGTCTTGCGGCGATCGTGGAGCATTCGGACGACGCTATTATAGGCAGGGACCTGGGCGGCACTATTACAAGCTGGAATAATGCCGCCACGAAGATGTATGGTTATTCCAGGGATGAGGCGACCGGCTCCAATATATCTATTATAGTTCCTCCGGACAGGGTTTTTGAGATGGCCGGCGTAAACAAAAAATTAATGCGCGGAGAAGCTGTTGCGCGCTTCGAGACAAAACGGCTGAAAAAAGACGGAACTCTGATTGACGTATCCTTGACCGTTTCGCCGGTCAAAGACGGCGATGGTAAAATAACGGGGTTTGCCACCATCTTTCATAATATAACATTGCGCAAGAAGACGGAAATGGCGCTTCGTGACGCATACGCGAAACTTAAACGCGCGCAGGACCAGCTCATCCAGGCGGAAAAGATGGAAGCGGTCGGCACATTGGCAAGCGGCGTCGCTCACGAAGTCAAGAATCCGCTCGGCATCATCCTGCAGAGCGTGAATTACCTCGAAGATAAGTTCCCCAAAGGCCGTAAGGATATCGCGCAAGTTCTGCGGGTGACCAAGGATAACATAAAAAGGGCGGATGACATTGTGCGCTCGCTCCTGGAGTTCTCCAAGGCGGAGGCCCTCGACATATCGCCCGCGGATATAAACGCCATCCTGAATAAGTCCGTCTCCCTAATGAGGTATCACGTGAAGCAGGAAGGCGTGAAGATCGTGAAGGAATTTGACGGCGGACTGCCGCTCGCATTGGTGGATAAAGGCAAGATGGAGCAGGTATTTATCAACATATTGATCAACGCCTTCCAGGCGATGCCTGGAGGCGGGAAGCTTTTTCTGCGCTCCAGCGTTATCCGGATGGTGACAACGGAGTGGGAGCGCTGCTCGCAAGAGAGCAAGTATTTCATGAGCGGCGAAGAGGCCGTCGCGGTAGAGATAGAAGATACCGGCACCGGCATACCCGGGAAGATAATGGGAAAGATATTCGATCCTTTCTTTACGACTAAAGGGGCCCGGGGAAGCGGCCTGGGGCTTTCGGTCACCAGGAGCCTGCTGGATATGCAAAATGCCTGTATTAAAATCACGAGCGTCGAGGGAAAAGGCACGAAGGTCATTATCGCCATGAAAATCTCGAAAGGAGGCCTCAATGGATAAGAGGAAGGTGCTGATAGTGGATGATGAGGAAGATTTTCTCATGATTACGAAACTAAACCTGGAAGATTCCGGCAAATACGAGGTGATGACCCTGTCGGATGCGAATGGCATTGTGGCCCAGGTGAATTCGTTCGAACCGGATGTGATACTGCTCGATATCCTGATGCCGAACGTCGGCGGCATCGATGCGTGCAAGGCGCTTAATGCCGACCCTAAAGCAAAAAGCATACCTATTATCGTACTCTCTGCATTGGGCAGGGATGACGATAAGTTAAATGCGTATAAGGTAGGGGTGGTAGACTATCTGGTGAAGCCGATAGAAAAAGACGCGCTGATCGCCAAGATAGAAAAAGCGTTACGATATAAATAACATTGGAGGGGTTATGGCAGAGATGGCGCAGCCGTTGGTAAATAAGCTTCATGAGAAGCTGGAGGCATTGAAGGCGGAAGACATCATGACGCGGGACGTGATAACGGTAGATAAGGATATGGATCTGGCCGCGCTCGCGGATCTAATGATAAAGAAGAGGGTGAGCGGATTTCCCGTAGCCGGACCGGACGGAAAGCTGCTCGGGATAATCACCTCAACGGATCTTTTTACCCTCATGGATATCATAAGGATGGGGCGCATCAAGATGGAGAAGGAATCCGATGCGATAAATCCAAAGATAAATTTCGCGATGACGACGGAAACGATCTCAATAAGTAAAGACGCGACCCTTGACGAGATCATCTATCTGATGAAGAAGAGAAATATCCATACGCTTCCCGTATGTGAGAACGAAAAACTGGCCGGGGTGATCGGCCGTCGCGATGTCTTCAAACACTTCTACGCGCTCGCAAAGAGCGTTGTTGAAAATAGATAACGGAGTCATTTGCATGGCAGACCTAAAGGGCAAAAAGATTTTGGTTATTGACGACGAGCCTGATCATATTGCCGTCGTGTCGTTCAGATTACAAGCGGCGGGGTTTGAAACTATTTCGGCCTCGGACGGAGAGAAAGGGTGGGACGTCTTTTTAAAAATAAAACCGGACCTTGTGCTACTCGATGTGATGCTTCCGCGGATTGACGGTTTTGAGTTCTTCAAGCTTATGAAATCGATGCCCGCGCGTGCCGATATTCCGATACTCATTCTCACCGGCAGGACGGGGATGAGGGACACTTTTGAAGCCATGGGCGTTGACGGCTTCATTACCAAGCCTTATGACGGAAATGAGCTTGTCTCGAAGGTACAGCTCCTCCTGCAGAAAAGGGCGCTCATCGTGAGCGATGACCGGCAATTTATCGAAAAGACGAAAGAGACGCTCGCATTGTGCGACTATACCGCATACACGGCAAAAGACGAAGATGATCTGATGGTAAAGGCCGCGGGAGCCAAATACAAGGCCATTGTCGTTCATCTGGCTTTCATCAAAAGCGAACCGGAACAATTTTTAAGGATTATCAAGAAGACCAAGAATGCCGATTCCGCGCTCATTATATATTCAGACTGGAAAACCAAAGGAATGGAATCGGACAACTTGCCGGCTCTTCAGGAAATAAAACAACGCTGGAACAGGGTGGATATTACAAAGCTCTTCTATGATAAGAGGATAGAGGATAAGGCGTTTTCGGATCCGCTGCGGACTGCGCTGGCGCAGGATAGAGCGCGCTGTGATCCCGGCGGGCAGCGCTAAAAACATGGAGGCACGGCGTGGATAACTTGGATGAACAGTTTTCCGAAATAGCTACCCGGGAAATCGCGGAAGATAATGCCGTAAAATCTGCATGGAATAAAGCGTTTATCGAAGCGCGCGGCAATGCGGAAAAAACGAAGAGCCTATATGTCATTTATCGAGCACAACAATTGCGCGCAGAGCATGATGCCATGGAACAGAAGCGGCAGGCGGAACTCAAGGCGGACACGAGACGGCCCGATAAGGCGGATATCTTCTTAGTCGTCATCGGATCGGCGATCTGCGTGATAGTTGTCGCGTTATTTCTCTACGGATTGTATCTCGCCGCGAAGAACATACCAAAATTACCTACAGACGAACCGGGGGCGGAGATATCTGCGGCCCGTTAGATTTTAAGGAGGAAACTCTATGAAGATGCGAAGCATCGCGATAGCGGCAACCGTTCTGGTATTGGGATCCTGTTGTTTCTTCAGTGTCGAGGCAGCTATCGGGAAAACTCCCGAGAGTGCGCGCGATGAGGCGATAACCGACCTGAACCTGGCGATAAGGCTGGTGAAGCAGGCGCAAGAGATGCTGAGCGGCAAAATGTCGAAGGAGACGGTGGAGGCGGCCATCGGGCTTTACGTTCAGGCGGGCCAGTTGTTCGAAAAATCCGAAAATATTTTCAAGGCATTGGGACCGCAATATGTCCCGCAGTCGTTCGTGGATAATTGCGCCGCGTACAAGAACGAGTGCGTGCAGACTATCATGCGTTTCAGGAAAGGCGCGGGTCAATGAAAGATAGACGCATAGCAATAACATTCGCCATAGTTGTGATGCTCGCCATGACTATCGGTTGCCATGGCAGAGCGCATGGAGATCAAACGGGGAGTATAACCGGCAAGATCGTATCCATAGATAAAATGGACATGGCGATCGTCGTAAGATGGTTTGGTGATTACAGGGCCCTGAGAACGGATGAAAAAAATATATCGATTTCCGGAAAGACGAAGGTATCAAAAGGCGCCAAACCTGTGACATTCGATGACCTCAACGTCGGGGATAATGTAACGGTGACGTACCGCTTAATCGATTTTGAGTGGCCGGAGGCGTTGACGATACTGATCAAGGCGTAAAGGCGCGCTTGCCGCGATGGTCATGAACGCACATCTTTTTTTGTGGTTGGTCGCGCAGTGCGCGATCCGTACCGGACAGTCCATTAACAGGAGGAGCATATGATGAGAAAGCATTCGCAGGCGACGAGGAGGAAGATCGGTTTAGCGCAGAAAGGTAAAAAGAACTCTATGTACGGAAAGCGGCATACGAAAGCCGTTTTGCGCAAGTTGTCACTCGCCGCGAAAGGTCAAAACAATCCGATGTACGGCAAACGCCACTCCGCCGCGACCCGGAAGAAGATCAGCATCGCGATGCGCCGGGCGAGGGCCAAGAGATAAGTTAAAAAGAAGAAACGGTTAAGGTAAGCTGCCTTTAATTAAAAGAGATCATAAGTGAAAATTGAGCGCGGCGGCCATGAAGAAAATTGCCGCCTCATGGAATTTCCATGACATTGATTTCATTTTGATGGCCACTTCAGATATGGATAACGCAACCTACGCCAAAAAACACATCAACCTTTATACAGGCGAAATCCCGCCGCTTTTAAAAAAGCATCTGGATCTTTTCCCGTGGCAAAGGCTTGTTGACGCGGGGTGCGGAGACGGCGCTGTTTTGTACGCTTTGCGCGATAAAGGTTACCTGAAAGGGCGGGAGGTCTTTGCCTTTGACAGCTCGTCCGACCGGGTCGCGATAGCATCGAAAATAGACGGCAGGATACGCTGTTTTACCGATGACGCATGCGCCATTAAGAACATCGCGCCGGATAGCGTCGATTTCATAATTACCGGACAGGTCATAGAGCATGTGGACAGCGACGATAGGATGATCCGCGAACTGAAGGCTATTTTGCGGAAAGGCGGGATCTTATATCTTTCCACGGTTTTTAAAAAATGGTACGGGTGGTATTTCTACCGGAACATGGGACGGTGGACACTTGATCCGACCCATGTCAGGGAGTACAGAAACGACGCGGAACTGCTGGAAATAATGCGAAGATACGGTTTGGAAGTACTTGAATCGCGCAAGTCGCCGATACGATTTCCGCTTATGCATCGTTTTCTGAGATGTATTAACGCTCCCCGGCATATTGCGGCAAAGGAATGGGCGGCGTATTTACGGTGGCTTAGCGTACCCGTCCCGGGGTACTTCTTGTGGGAGCTCGTATGCAAAAAAACGGATTAGGTCCGGCGTAGACCTCCTTACGCCGCGCAAAACAGCGCGTTCCGGCCGGGTGCCGGCAAAAAATGCCGTTTCTGTCCGTCCGATCGGACGCAAGGCGTTCCCGCCGGATGTTTTCAAGTGCGCGGTCGATATGTGCGGCCCGAGCAACCTCGTGACACTGCTCAAGTCCCTTCCGCCGCAATGGACTACGGAACGCCGCTCCTTTTACGAAATGGTCGGAGATTCGGATACCGGTGCTCATAGGGCAAGGGGCTAATGACGTCAGAGTAAAGCCGGCGGAGTCGGAGGCAATAGTCGCGGATCAAAGGGCGAAAAGAATAATATGAATAAAAAGATATTATTGGCCGTAGTTTTTTCGCTGGTCACCGTTGTTGGACAGGGTTCGGGCGGGGATGAAAAGGTCGTCCGGTCCTACCATGAGACCATCGTAGGAAGGGATGCAAGCTACGTGCCTGAAGCGGCTCGGCCCAAAGAAGCCATTATTACCGTCAGTGCGGCAACCGTAGACACTGCGGGCAAAGACAGGATAGCGGCTATCTGCAAGTCCGTAGACCGCGTTAAGAGCGCGGTCTACGACGACAAGGAAGGCGCGATAACCCTCTCGATCGATGCGCGGGGCAGTTCCGCGGAGACGGTGACCGAAAAGGTCAAGTCCGTCCTGGTCCGTGAGCTGGATGTCGCGATCATAGAGGCAAGGGTGATCAATTAGTGTAGTGTGGTATAACCCCGGCATGCCCGACACCGGAGCGAGAACGTTATGGAGAAGATCATACTGAGAATTGTAGCGCGGGATGCGCTGATCTTTATATTCAGTTTTATATTCTGGATACTCTTTGGGCTTGCGTTTGCCGGCGATAATGCGTGGGCCGTTATAGTGTTCCTCCCTGCCCCGACGTATCTGATGATCCGCCTGGTCATATTATTATTCAGTCCGCCCAGGAAAAAGGATCCGTAAGGATGAAAGAGGGGGACCGCTGCCGCATGCTTTACATGAATGCCGCCTTAAGATATAATCTGGTTGGGTGAAATGGCTATGGAAAAGGGAAAAAACGACCCCAAAATAATCTCAAGGATGCTTTTTGTGATCGCGGGCGTTATGGGAATCATAGCGCTGATAGCGGGAATTATATGTGGCGTGGCCGGGGTTAATACCGTTCCGATAATATTGTTTTTCGGGTTGACGGGGATGGTATTGCTTTATGCGGCGATCATATTGCATTGTATCGTCTCAGGCGATGATGATCATCCTCCCGCCGAAGGTGTAAAAAAACCGGAAGAAACAGGTCCGGCAAGGACCGGCAATGGTTAAAAAGATCCTGGTCACCATGACCCTGACAGGGGCCAAGGCTTTTTTTGACGCGCGGATCGACGGAAGGATGTTCCGGGCCGTGATTAAAGAAGGCATCTCTGCTTGGACGTCCGAACGTACCCGACGTACCCGAAAAAATCAGTTGACATAATTTAAGGTCAGTGCTACTATTTACGCAGATATAGCCTTTTAAAGATCGGTCCCGAGAGGCCGAAAAAGGAGAACCGAAATGCAAGGACATGACCTGTTTATCTTATTTGTGAGATGAACAGGTATTTTTTTTAATGAGGTGTTAAAATGACGTTGAAAGAGAAGGCGAAGGTCCTGGATAAAGATTCGATGGAGCGGACTATAGAACGCCTCGCCCATGAGATCATTGAGAAAGTAAAACCCATGGACAAGATCGCCGTCATCGGGATAAAATGCCGGGGCGCTTATATAGGCCAGAGGCTTGCCGGAAAGATAGAGGAAATAGGCGGCAAGAAAATCCCGGTAGGCGCGCTTGATATTACGTTATACAGAGACGACCTTACGCAGGCCTCAGAACAGCCCGTAGTTCACGCCACCGAGATAGATTTTGAGATAGACGGCAAGAAGATAATCCTGGTGGACGACGTCCTCTACACAGGCAGGACGGTAAGGTGCGCGCTCGACGCGCTTGTGGATTTCGGCCGTCCCGCCCAGATACAGCTAGCGGTCCTGGTCGACAGGGGCCACAGGGAACTGCCGATACGGGCGGATTACGTCGGGAAGAACGTGCCGACGTCGATCGACGAGGTTGTCGAGGTAAAGTTGAGCGAAGTGGATGGCAAGGATGAAGTCGTGTTGTGCGAAAAGCGAAGCGGTAAAGGCAGGTAATGGATAACAAGCTGGTCTGGACGAAGAAGGACCTTCTCGGTCTCGAGTACCTTTCAAAAGAAGAGATCGAATTTATTTTATATACCGCCCAGGGCTTTAAAGAGGTCACGACCCGCCAGATCAAAAAAGTCCCCGCGCTTCGCGGCAAGACGGTGGTCAATCTCTTCTACGAACCCTCGACGAGGACCAGGACTTCCTTTGAACTCGCCGCGAAGAGGCTTTCGGCCGACGTCGTAAACGTCGAGATAGAGGCCTCCAGCGTAAAGAAGGGCGAAACCTTAATAGACACGGGCCGGAACATAGAGGCCCTTAAGATAGACATAATCGTCGTCCGCCATAGCGCGAGCGGCGCTCCCAATATACTGGCGCGTTCGGTGAAGTCGAGCGTCGTCAATGCCGGCGACGGCTGGCACGAACATCCCACCCAGGCGCTTCTCGACATGTTCACGCTCCAATCGAAGCTAGGCTCGATCAAGGACCTGAAGGTTAGCATAATCGGCGACATCGCCCATTCACGCGTAGCCCGTTCCAATATCTGGGGCCTGACAAAACTGGGCGCGAAGGTAACCGTCTGCGCCCCGAAGCTATTGATACCCGAAGGAATAGAGAGGATGGGCGTCAACATCACCAGCGATATCGACGAAGCCCTCAAAGGGGCGGACGCGATAAACGTCCTGAGGATGCAATTCGAGAGGGACCAGGCGCTCGCCTTCCCTTCAAAGCTGGAATATTTCAAACAGTTCGGCATTACGGCCGAAAGGCTCAAGAAGTGCAAGCCTGATATAGTAGTGATGCACCCGGGCCCGATAAACCGCGGCATAGAGATGTCGAGCGAGGTCGCCGACGGAAAGAACTCGGTCATACTGGAACAGGTGACGAACGGCATAGCGGTCAGGATGGCGGCGCTGTATCTTGTAAGCCACGCCAAAGAGGTCTCCAAATGAAGTATCTCATAAAGAACGGACGCCTGATAGATCCGGCTAATTCGATCGACCAGGTATGCGATATTCTTATTGCGGACGGCCTGGTGGAAAAGATAGGCAAGGACCTGAACGGGAAAGCGGACGAGGCCATAGACGCTTCCGGCCATATCGTAGCGCCGGGATTTGTCGATATGCATACGCACCTGAGGGAGCCGGGCAGGGAGGACGAAGAGACCGTGCGCACCGGGACCCGTGCCGCGGTCAAGGGCGGGTTCACGAGCGTTGCCTGCATGCCGAATACGGAGCCGGCCATAGACGACGGCAATACCGTCCGTGCGTTGAAGGCTATAATTAAGAAGGACGCGATGTGCAACGTCTTCATCGTCGGGGCGATCACCGAGGACAGGCTGGGGAGGAGCTTAAGCGACTTCAAAGGAATGAAGGCGGAAGGCATCGTGGGGATTTCCGACGACGGATCGCCGGTTGCCGACGAGAAGGTCATGCTGGAGGCGTTGAAAGAAGCGAAGAGAGACTCGTTAATACTTATAGCGCACTGCGAAGACGTCAGGCTCTCGGCGAACGGCGTGATAAATAAGAGTTTCACGGCTACGAAGATGGGCCTGCGCGGCATATCCAGGGAATCCGAATACGAGATCGTGAAACGCGACTTAGCTCTGGCGAAGAAGGCTCAGTCGCAGATCCATATCGCGCACGTTAGCTGCGCCGAATCGGTCGATATTATACGTAAAGCGAAAAAGGACGGCGTAAGAGCGAGCGCCGAGACGGCCCCGCATTATTTTTCCCTTACGGAAGAATGCTGCGTCACTTACGACACGAACACCAAGATGAACCCGCCGCTCAGGGCCAAAGAGGATGTGGAGGCGATAAAGAGGGCCTTATCCGACGGCACCATAGACGCGATAGCCACAGATCACGCCCCGCATACGGATTCGGAGAAGGACGTGGAGTTCGACTTCGCGCCATTCGGCATAATAGGGCTCGAGACGGCGCTCGGCGTCGCGTTCATGGAGCTGGTCGAGCCGAAAACGATCTCGTGGAGCGGCCTGATAACAAAGATGTCCGTCAATCCGGCGAAGATACTGGGAATAGACAGAGGCAGCCTCGCGAAGGGGAAGGCTGCGGACATAGTGATAATAGATCCCGAAAAGGAATGGATATATAAGAAAGAGTCGATAGAATCGAAGTCGAGGAACTCGCCGTTCATAGGCTGGACGATGAGGGCAAAAGCGACGCACCTCTTCGTCGGCGGTAAGCTTGTAATGAAGGACGGCTCTATTTAAGGGTGCCTAAGATGTTTATAGCGGACCTTCATATCCATTCGAAATATTCACGCGCCACGTCGAAAGAGATGGACCTGGAGAGCCTGACGAAATGGGCAAAGATAAAAGGCGTATCGATGCTCGGCACAGGGGATTTTACCCATCCCGCCTGGCTTGCCGAATTGAAGAACAAGCTGGAAGAGGTCGAATACGGCGTTTATAAGCGCGAAGGCGTATATTTCCTGCTGACCACGGAGGTCTCCAATATATATTTTAAGGCCGGCAGGACGCGCAAGGTCCACAACATATTGATCGCTCCAAGCTTCAAGGCCGCGGATGAGATAAATTCGGCCCTGTCTGAATACGGCAGCCTCTCCTCCGACGGGCGGCCGATACTCAGCCTCGAATGCGACAAGATGGTGCGCGCTCTTTCCGGGATAGACCCGGACATAATATTCATACCGGGCCACGCATGGACGCCGCATTTCGGCATATTCGGGTCGAACTCGGGGTTCGATTCGCCGGAAGAATGCTTCGAAGGCGAACTGGGGAAGATATTCTCGATCGAGACCGGACTCTCGAGCGACCCGGCGATGAACTGGCGATGGTCAAAGCTCGACAGGTTCTGCCTCACGTCCCATTCGGATGCCCATTCGCCGTCGAAGATCGGCCGCGAGGCGAACGTATTTAAGGATAAGATAAATTATAAAGACCTTGTCGAAATATTGAAGACAAAAGATAAGACGAGATTCCTCTATACCGTGGAATTTTTTCCCGAGGAAGGGAAATACCACTGGGACGGGCACAGGAATTGCAAGGTGAGGATGCCTCCCCGGGAAGCGCTGCGTTCGAACAACCTCTGCCCTGTATGCGGAAAGAAGATCACAATAGGCGTTATGCATAGGGTCGAAGGGCTTGCCGACCGGAAAGAGGGGTATGTCGACGCCTCGAGCCCGTCGTTCAAGAGGGCGGTCGGGCTCGTCGAGATCATAGGGGACGCGCTGGGCGTCGGAGCCGCGACGCTAACAGTCGAAAGAGAGTACCTGCGGCTCATAAAGAATTTCGGGAACGAATTCAATATACTGCTGGATATGCCGGAGAGTGAGATAGCGGAAAATTTACCTCCCAGGATAGCAAAAGGGATCCTGAACGTAAGGCGCGGCAACCTCGAGATAGAGCCCGGTTATGACGGTGAATACGGCAAGGTGAAGATATTCAAAGAAGGCGATAAAGAGGCGGAGAAGCAGATGAGTTTCCTATGAAACAGCTAAAGGCAAAGATAATACAGAACGAAAAGATTGCTGAAGGTTTCTACAGGATGCGCGTGGAGTCGCCGTATCTTGCCGCGCGCGCGAGGCCGGGCCAGTTCGTGGAGGTCAGGTGTTCCGACGGTGTAGAACCGCTGCTGCGCCGTCCCCTCGGGTGCCACAGGATACTGAAGAGCGGCATCGATCTGCTGTATGAGGTGGTCGGGGAAGGGACAGGGCTCCTTTCCCGGAAAAAAGCCGGCGAGTATCTGAATGTGATAGGCCCTCTGGGGAACGGGTTCGATATATGCGGAACGAAACCGGCTATACTTGTCGCCGGAGGCGTCGGGGCCGCGCCGTTATTGGCGTTGGCGGAAAAATTAAGGGCTCAAAATATCGAAGTCAATGTATTGATAGGCGCGAGTAAAAAATCGCACGTCCTCTGCGAAAGAGAATTTAAAAAATTGGGATGCAAGGTCAGCGTTTCTACCGATGACGGCTCTGCGGGGCGCAAGGGCTTTGTAACGGATCTGCTGTCCATTTTACTTACGACTTACAACTTATCACTTACAACTATATACGCCTGCGGGCCCAACGCGATGTTGAAAGAGGTTGCGCGCATCGCCGGGAAGCGCGGCGTGCCGTGCCAGGTCTCGCTCGAAGAGCGGATGGCATGCGGCGTCGGCGTCTGCCTGGGTTGCCCTGTCAAAATAAAAAATTCGAAATTTGTATATAAGATGGTCTGCAAAGACGGGCCGATATTCGATGCCAAAGAGATAGCCTGGTAGGAAGAGAGATATATGAAATCCGATATGTCGGTAAAGATAGGAAAGCTTAAACTGAAAAATCCCGTGATGGCGGCGTCAGGGACATATGGTATGGAATACGCCGAACTATCCGGCATCGATACGTTCGGCGCCGTAGTGACGAAGACGATAACATTAAAGGGCCGCGCGGGTAACCCTCCCCCGAGGGTGGCGGAGACGGCATCAGGCATGCTCAATTCCATAGGCCTCGAGAATAAAGGATTGGAAGACTTCATTATTAATAAACTACCGCTCTACGATAGATTCAAAGGGGCCGTAATAGTAAGTATATCGGGCGACAACGAGAGTGAATTTGCGAAGCTGGCGTCGGCGCTTGGTTCTATCCGACGCGTAGACGCGCTGGAGCTTAACCTGTCGTGCCCGAATCTGATGAGGGGCGCGGAAAAAGGGACAGGCATAATCGCGCAGGACGAAAAAGCGGTATATAAGATCGTTAAAGCCGTGAGAAGGGCCGCTCCCATTACGGTCATAGCAAAACTTTCGCCTAATGTCACCGATATGGGTAATGTAGCGAGCTCGGCCGAAGCAGGCGGAGCGGATTCGATATCCCTGGTAAATACGTTCCTGGGGATGGCCGTAGATATTGATACAAAAAAGCCTAAACTCGGCAATATCACGGGCGGCTTAAGCGGTCCGGCGATAAAACCGATAGCTCTCAGGATGGTCTGGGAGGCGTACAAAGCGGTCGATATCCCGGTAATAGGTATGGGCGGGATAATGGACTGGCGCGACGCGGTTGAATTTATTATATGCGGCGCCTCTGCCGTCCAGGTGGGGACGGCCAATTTTGTCGATACGGCCGCGGCGGGCGGGATAGTTCGCGGCATTGAAAATTATTTATCGAAGAACAAAATCGGTGGTATAAAAAGATTAGCAGGAACTCTCAGGTTGGGATGAGGAGAAACGGCATGGCAATGAACGCAAGAGACGCCTTGATAGTCGCCCTCGACATGGATAGCGAAGATAAGGCAATAAAAGCTGTCGAAAAGCTGAAAAACGATGTGCGGTTCTTCAAGGTGGGGCTGGAGCTATTCTCGTCGTGCGGGCCGGACATAGTAAGGCGCATTAAAGAGGCCGGATGCGAAGTCTTCCTCGATCTTAAATTCCACGATATACCGAATACTGTAGCTAAGGCCGCCGTGTCCGCGGCAAGGCTCTCGCCGTTCATGTTCAATGTTCATGCGCTCGGCGGGTACGATATGATGAAACGGACCGCCGAAGCGGTCGCGGAAGAAGCTAAGAAGTCTCCGGCGCGCTCAAGGCCGAAAGTCCTCGCGGTCACAATATTGACGAGCATGGACGAAAACGCTTTGGCAAGTATAGGTATAAAAGATAATGTGGAAAAGGCCGTATTAAGGCTGGCGGAGACGGCAAAGTCGGCCGGTCTTGACGGCGTCGTGGCCTCGCCCGCTGAGACCGCTCTTATAAGAGAGAAACTGGGCAAAGGCTTTTTAATAGTGACGCCGGGTGTGCGGCCTGCCTGGGCGGCTGTGAACGACCAGAAGAGGATAGCCACACCTAAGGACGCTATCGGCGCGGGGGCCGATTTCATAGTGGTTGGGCGGCCGATAACGGAAGCAAGAGATCCAGGTAAAGCTGTGCGGGAAATATTGGATGAAATGATCGAAATAGATAGAAATTTATAGAAATAAGTTGTGAATTGAAAAGGTTGAGGTAATTATAATGACGGAAAAAGACGTATTGAAGATATTCGAGGACAACAACGCGCTTTTGACAGGCCACTTTAAGCTTTCAAGCGGCCTTCATAGCGAGAAATATTTGCAGTGCGCGCTCGTCCTGCAATTCCCGGAGATCGCCCAGAAGCTGTCTGAGGAGCTGGCGAAGAAGTTTTCTAATCTCGGGAAGATCGATCTTGTGGTAGGGCCGGCGCTGGGCGGAGTGACGCTGGCGTATGAGGTCGCGAGGGCGCTCGACGTAAGAGGGCTATTTACGGAGAGGCAAGAGGGCCCGCCTGCCGCGATAGAAATTCCGAGCAGTCGGGCAGGAAAGATGGTCCTTCGCAGAGGGTTTGCTATTAAAGCGGGTGAGAAGGCCCTGGTCGTGGAGGATGTCGTGACTACCGGCGGCTCGACGAAAGAGGTCATCGACGTAGTGAAGGCATGCGGGGGCGTAGTCGCGGGGGTCGGAAGCGTTATCGATAGGTCGAGCGCTCCCGTCGACTTCGGAGTGCCGTTCGCGGCGCTCGCCAGGGTGAAGGTCGAGACCTATAAAGAGGAAGCGTGCCCTCTCTGTAAAAAAGGTGTGCCGGTATACAAGCCGGGCTCGAGGAAGTAAAGCTTGTAATACCAGAACCCTCGTGATATAGTAACATAACACTAATACGAGGGTTCTGTAATGAAAGTTGAGGAAAGAAATAGGGCGCGACAATTACGCTCGAAGGGATGGTCTTTACGTGCCATAGCGTTTGAAATAAAGTGCTCTAAAAGCGTAGTAAGCAAGTGGATATCGGACATACAATTAACAGAAAAACAGATAGAAAAATTAAAGGATAATCAAGATAGGGGACGAGCAAGGGCTGCTCAACATCCCAACAGCCCAAAAAAGAAATGGGAAAGAATAAGAAATGAGATTATCGAACAGTCATCGACAGAGATGCCAACGACCTTTTCAAAAACAGAGCTTAAAATTATAGGAGCCGCCCTATATTGGGCTGAGGGATACAATGCTTCTCGAAATTATTTTTTGTTTACTAACTCTAATCCGGATATGATAAAAGTTATGATGCATTTTTTAAAAGAATGTTGCAATGTGCCGCTTAATAAAATTAAGGGGAGAGTTAATATCCACCCTCATCTGGATATTAAGAAAGCGGAAAAATTTTGGTTAAATGTTACTGGTATGCATAGATGTAACCTAAACAAACCGCTCCTGGCCGTAAGTAGAGCAAGCAAGCATAAAAAAGACACCTTACCTATGGGTACTTTTAATATAGGGATTTGTGATGTTTATTTGCTTTCAAAAGTTAAAGGGTGGATAAAAGGAATAGCCAAGGGGGCAGCTAGCTCAGTCGGTAGAGCATCCGGCTTACATCCGGAAGGTTCACAGGTTCGAGCCCTGTGCTGCCCACCAAATTTTACCAGAGTTTAACTCAAGTAAAATTTGTCCTGAGGAAGCTGAAGTTAGACTGTATGCTGACGAGGGGCTACCTTTAAAAAGACTGCAGTTGTCTGAAAGGTTTTCCTTAATGTTCCTTTCCAAAATGGATGCAAAGAGGCGCAGAAAATAGTCCTTGATGAAAGAATGGGTTTTATATATAATTAAATGCCGCGACGGTTCATTATATACAGGTATTACGACCGATCTAAATAAGCGGCTTCGGCTTCACAACGAGGGTAAGGCATCGAAATATACGCGATCCCGCAGGCCGGTCAGGCTGGCGCGTACAGAGGTCTTTAACAACGAATCTTCGGCAAGGAAGAGGGAGGCCGAGGTCAAAAGCCTTTCCCGCGCCGAGAAATTAGAATTAACAGCAAAATAGCAGTTTAAGACACAAGACTGGGGACGTAGTTCAGTTGGTTAGAACGTCAGATTGTCGATCTGAAGGTCGCGGGTTCGACCCCCGTCGTCCCCGCCATATATAGCCGAGGGTAACACCTCGGCTATCTTTTTTACGTCGGAGATCCTATTTGTCGTCGAGAAATCGTCGAGAGATAGGATTTTTTGTTTTCATGGCATTCTTGGAAATCTTGGTAATTTAGACACATTTTGTCACGCGCTGTCACGCTGCTACCCCACCGTCATTGCGAGGGCCGACCTGTCCTCCGAAGCTCGAAGAGCGAAGGAGGAAGGCCCGAAGCAATCTAATTCCCCGGGGATTGCCCCTATTTTTATAGAGGTAGCCCCATGAAAGGCTACCAATTCCTTGAAAATGACTTCTTTGAACTTTGCCAGACCCGGGAGATAGGCCATACGCCTATGCTTCTCTATATCTACCTCAGAGGCCTATTCTGCCGTTTCCAAAAGCCGATCTTTACCTGGCAGGACAAACAAACAATAAAACACCTCGGCATATCTCAAAGCACCCTCCTTAGAGCCAGGGAGTACCTCCAGACGCGGGGAATGATTAAATATGTGAGCGGCAAAGGCAGTCGGCATACCGAATATACCATGCTCGGCACCGTCCTTTTACCTATCATCAAAAAGACGACAGGGTATCGTTACGCCAAGCCCATAAGGTATCGTCAAAATGACGACACCAATAATACGAGTAAAGAAAGATTAAAGAATATAGTAGGGAATGAAATATTTAAGGGTATAACCGAAGAAGACAGGGCCTTTTTAAGGAACAAGGGGCTCTATGATTAGCCCGTGGAGCCTCATAAGGTGTCTAATATATCCCAAAACCTATATACGGGTGGATGTAATTTATGCCGCGGAAACCACCAAGGCTGTGTTAATCATATTCGACGGCCGAAAAGCATGGATACCTAAGGCCTGGATTGCGCGGCTTAAACGGACAGGAGGCAGATCTATTAAGATTAAAATATCAGATTATCACTGGGCCAAAAAATTTGCGTAGCATAGCGTTAAGAATCTAAAGCTAGTTTATCCCTTATCTATGATAGATGGTGTAAATCGTAAATAAGCACTTTATAATCTACGATACTCATAAATTACTAATAAATTACTAATATCTACTAAATTAGTAATTTACTTGACATTTTTTTATATATTATGTACACTTATAATTGCAATTAGGCACTAAATACTAACCAATTACTAATGAAAGCTAAATTAGTAACGGTATATCTTTTGTAACTAAATAGGATGAAAAAATGAAAATACCTGAAAATGCGCCAAAATTGGAATCACTAAAGCCGGGATATTTTGAAAAATTGTTTGATGTTCAAAGCTCAAAAGAAATGTCTTATATTGCTACATTGGCAAATAAGGAATATCTTTATTGGGATAAATTCAAATATCTTAATTTTCCCGAAACCGTCCCTCCAGATCTTGCCTGGATATCTCTTAAATTGACGCGAAATTCTCAAATTAAGAAAATACCGCTTCGCGATACTAATGGCCGATATTTCGGATGCTGGCTTCCGGATGAGGTGTTAAAATATTTGCATGAAATTGATCAAAAAGCAAGCGGCCAGATTCTCGTTGACGATCCAATGACTCATGCAGGCGAGAAAGAGCGATATTTAATTAATTCTATAATGGAAGAAGCTATCGCATCCAGCCAACTTGAGGGGGCAGCTATTACAAGAGAAAAAGCAAAAGAGATGCTGCGATTAGGAAAAAAGCCGGTCGACATTGCCGAACAGATGATATTAAATAATTATATTACAATAAGGGGTATAAAAAAAATTATAGACAAGCCATTATCCCGAGATCTAATTATTAAAATACAGGCCTCAATAACCAAGGATACGCTTGAGAACGCTGATGCTGTGGGACGATTTAAGAAAAAAGGTGAAGAATATCAGGTTGTTGACCAGGGCGATGGAGTAGTTTTGTTTGATCCGCCGCCGGTGGATGAGATCGACGAGCGAATACAGGCTTTATGTGATTATGCGAACGAAACAAAAAACGATACCTTTATCCATCCCGTAGTCAAAGCAACCATATTGCATTTTTGGCTTGCGTATATACATCCGTTTGTCGACGGCAATGGAAGAACGGCAAGAGCTCTATTTTATTGGCACATGTTAAAAAACAATTATTGGCTATTCGAGTATCTGTCTATTTCGCGAATATTGTACCGAACCCCGGAACAATACAAAAGAGCATTCGTCTATTCAGAAATTGACGAACAAGATATGACATACTTTTTGATGTTTAATGTGCGTGCAATCGATCTATCTATAAAAAGCCTGCATTTATATTTAGCCAAGCAACAACAAGAATTTCAGGAAACAGTCGGACTAATACGAAAATATCCCGGCTTAAATCATCGGCAATGCGATCTTTTATATCATGCAGCTTCTCATCCGCGAGCCCTGTACACTGTCAAGTTTCAACAGAACGTTCATAATGTAGCATACCAGACCGCCAGGACCGATCTTTTAGAACTTGAGAAAAAAGGGTTTTTATCAAAGATAAAAGCAAAAGGCAAGGAGTTTGTTTTTGTCCCAGCGAAAGAACTTCACTCAAAAATTAAAAACTTACTAACAAGTAGAAATTCCCATAATGGGAATAGCCCAGAAAGTGCCCACCCATGACAACTAGGGTGGCGACAAAAGAAATGAGCGGAGGAGTTAGATGAGAGGAAGAGAAGGGTTTTATGATAAAAATTGCTGATAGAGATGTAGTGCTAATGTTTGCCGCAATTCCTATCGTAGTTATAGTTATGTCGATAATTACTTTTGGATTTATTAGCCCCTTTCCTAACCCGTCCAAAATAAGCTCAGCCATTATTTTACTGTTAATAATAGTTTGGATATTTTTGTTATCGTATCTCATTATCCGCTTCATCATTTGGGCGGTAAAGACATTACGAAAGAGATGAAAAATAAGAAATTAGAGATAATGCTTATTTATCTTGCCATATTCGGCGTTCTATTGTTATTTGGATTATATGGAAGGTATATATTTGCGTTTATATTCCAAATCCCCAACTGAGAAAAAATAGGGACAGCGCTCATTTTTCGCAAAATAAATAGTCGCTGATCCTAAATAAGATGAATATGGAGTAAGCGCATGGCAAGGGATGAAGCATTGTTTTGTAGACTGGGTGATATGCATGATTTTTTGGAAAAGCAAAAGCTTGGATACAGAGCTGAGATCGAATGTTTAAATAGAGATTACATTTTAAAAGTCAGCGAACAAGATTTATGCAAAAGCCTGATAGATAAACATACCCTAGAAACGCCTGCTTTACATGATGACAAATTATATGCCCTACCCGCAAGAGACGCAAATATAGATGTAAGCGGTAGGTGTGATTATGCAATATCTAGGCGCGAGAGTCCTTATTATGTTAAAGGTACTTCTATAACAATAGCCATTCCATTTGAAGGCGATGGACAATTTTTCGAGTTCAGCCCGTCAGTCTATACATCGTATTTTCCTCGAGGGGTCATAACAGACAATGAAATTCTTCTCACATATAACGGTGTAAACATGGAACCTGCAAAAGTCAAAAGTGAATACGAAAATGACGTGAAAATAATAAAGGAACATTTGAGATCCATCTCTAACATGGTAAAGCAACACAATGGATTTATAGAATCAGAAACAAAACGGCTTGTTGCAAATCGAAAAGACAAAATATTAAAAGAGCATAATTTAGTAGCCGCTCTCGGAATACCGATAAAAAGGCGGGAAGATTCACCAGCCACTTATACTATTCCTACCGTTCGAAGAAAACCCAAAATAGAATTACCTAAGGTTGGGGGTGGTGTTTTTAAACCAGAACCCACATTAGCCGAAACCGAATATGAACATATCTTAAAAATAATACACGATATGGCATTGGTGCTCGAAAGAAGTCCACGCGTATTTATCGATATTAAAGAAGAAAACTTGCGAACACATTTCTTAGTTCAGCTTAATGGTCAGTATGAAGGAAAAGCAACAGGAGAAACATTTAATTTCAACGGAAAAACAGACATTTTAATTCGAGATGACGGAGGAAATATATTTATTGCAGAATGTAAATTCTGGACTGGAGACAAAGGATTTACGGAAACAATAGACCAACTTTTAAAATATGTAACTTGGCGCGATACCAAAACGGCAATCATTCTTTTTAATAGGAACAAAGAGCTCTCATCTGTTTTATCAAAAATACCAGAGATTGTAAAATCTCATAAATGCTTCAAGCGCGAACTTGGTAACAAAAATGAAACGTCTTTTAAGTATGTCTTTCAGCAACCTAGCGATTTGAATAGGGAATTACTTTTAACAGTAATGGTGTTTGATGTACCAACAGAATTTAAAAGCTAAAATGACCAAGCAAGTGAGTGTGTCTAATAATAAAAAATAGAGACAGCACCTATTTTTTGCAAAATAAATAGTCACTAACTCAAATTGGCAGAAAATAATATTAGGAGATAAAAAATGGAAATAAAAGAATCTGCTAAAGAAATAACTAAAAAAATGGACTTTATTTCAGGGGAAATAGCAACTTTTAAAGAAGCTCTTTGTACAATTATCGATAAAGCAAATAATACAACCGATAAAATGTTTTGGGCTTCAATAATATATTTTTTAGGCAGCCTTATTCTTTCGGGGACTATTGCTTTTGCCGCACTAGTCCAAGCGAAGATATTAAGATGATCTATGCAAAAAAGGCGAATGGTTAGAAATGAGGAACGGTGTCTATCTTTTGCAGAATAAATAGTCGCCGACCCGATTTAGGATTTTACTCAATTCCATCTAATAATTATGGCTATTAATTTTAATTCTATAAGAAATTTTATAAGGTATGGAGTAGATGTTAATAAACCTTTTTTAAAACTGTATGATATAGAAAAATTACGGCTTGATATAGAAGGGCTAAATCATAATATCAAAACGATCGATTATTATATGAGATCAGACCTTGACCCAGAGAATTTTTATTTAGAGCCAAATAAAGAGTTTTATAAAATGACATTAAATGCCCAGGCAAATGTTATGCTGAACAGAATTGGATTTTCTCAAATTGATTGCCTAGTATGTTTTAGTAAAATTAAAGGAGCGGGACTTTTTATTGAAAAGCCAATCCCGTCTTTTAATATAAATGATAAAAGCCTATCATGGTCCAATAAAAATATTTCTCTCGAAATACAAATTTCATCTGCATTTAGAAATAACCCTTTAATCATATCTGGAATTTTAGCGCATGAAATAACACATTTTTATTTTAAAAAGAAAAACTTAGGTAAATTATTCGATGCAAAAATTTCAGAAGAAAATAATTGTGACCTGTCATCATTTTTGCTTGGATTTGGTAAGTTTGTTCTTAATAGTATTGGAGAGACAGGTAGAAATAGCGCTGATGCGGCAATTAAAATAAAACATTATTTACCATGGTATTACCTTTGCTATATTTATGAAACGATAAATAGGATAAAAGCAATCTCAGAGGATATTTCGCAAAAAAATCTTACCAATAGAGCGCTGAGTATGCTGTATGAGATTAACAGATGTTTTTAGAAAATTAAGAATACCGAAAATTTTTCGCAAAATAAATAGTCGCTGACCCTAATTATTCTACATTGCCACCTCATGAAGGTATGAGAATACCTATAAGGAAAAAATAGGCGCAGTGCCCATTTTTCGCAAAATAAATAGTCGCTGACCCCCTTAAACATTTAAACATTAAAGCATTAAAGAGAAAAGAATTAGGAGGAGATATGAACAAAACGTTATTATTTATTCTGGCATTGTTTTTAGTTTTATTACCAAATGTCTGTTTTTCCCAAATAGATAGGGATATTGACAATGATGGCGTTTGGGATGCTGACAAGGGCGGAGTTGATAGAGACTTAGATAATGACGGAGTTTGGGATTCCAATCAAGGTGGCGTGGACAGAGATATTGACAATGATGGCGTTTGGGATGCTGACAAGGGCGGAGTTGATCGAGACTTAGACAACGATGGCGTGTGGGATCAATAAGAAGAGTAGAGAAATAGAACAGCGCCCATTTTTCGCAAAATAAATAGTCGCTGATCCTAATTATCTGTTAAAAAGAATTGATATGCTTAAGTCAATAGCGGGGGTGTGAGAATGGCTATAAAAGATATAAGAGATTTTACACTCGAAGAAATTGTAAATAAAGCCACGAAAGGAATGGTGCCTCAAGATACCGATAAATCTGTCTCTATGATAAGCTCCGCAGATGTTCTTAAAATTGTTGCTGATTTCAAAATTGCTCAGAAGCAGGATGAGCTAAATACAAAATTAATTCGGCTTACTAAATGGCTTGTTATATTAACTATCACACTTGTTATTTTAACGATTATTTTAACTTACAAAACCGTCAATCCATAAGCAGGGTAAATAAGAGAAATGAAACGAACTATCCTAGCAATAGTTTTTCTTTTCACCTTAGCCCTTACCAGTGCTGCTTACGAATCATCTCCTGCCCAAGTTACCGATATATCCGACCGAGCGTATGAAGGGGCGATTATAAAGCTGCTCGACAGCGCGAAGCAGTCGATAACCATATCGATGTACACCATCACGCTGGCAAGCGAGAAGCGCAATCCGATATCGATGCTTCTGAATGACCTGTTGGAGGCGCGGTCGCGCGGCGTAGCGGTAACCCTCTATCTCAATACGCGGTTCAAAGGCGATAAGGATATCCGCGGTAACCTGGAACGAAATCCCGCACTCAAGAAACTGCAGGACGCCGGATGCGTGATACACTTCATGGCGCCGAACAAACGGCTCCACGATAAGCTTATCATAGTTGACGGCCGGTACGTGGTAGAAGGCTCGACCAACTGGTCTCTCTCGGCGCTATTGGATAATTACGAGTCAGCTACATTGATAGATTCGCCGGGACTCGCGCGCGTAAAACTCATGCGGCTTCAGGCGATGGCGCTCGCCGGAGAAGAAGCTCCGGGAGCGCTCGAGATAAAGCGCTCATTATATTCGGATAAGATGCCTGCCGAAATAGGACTACCCGAAGTTCTTCTTACCGATAGGCGGTACTTCCCGAAAATGGTAACAGAGAGAGATGAGCGCGCTATGGACGCGTATCTAGTCTTGTCGGCTATCTCGGCCGCGGGTGGGGACAATGAATTTTTCGTGGATCTTGAGTCGCTGGCTGTCAGCCTGGGGCTCAAGGCAGACGCCACGGACAGCGATCTCAGGCGCCAGGCGATCCGCTGGCTGAAAGATCTCGATGAGAACTACAAACTCATAGAGGTCCGCTTCTTCCATGGCAAGGATGCTCATGTGAAACTTGTCACGCTTGAGGGGCCCCGCTTCCGGATAGGTTCGGCGATAACGCTCCCTGCGACCGACGGCAAGCTTTCGGCGCGAGTCAAGTTCATGAGAATGATTAAGGCATATCTCGATGCACGCGGCGAGGATATAAATGCAATCTCCGACTATGAGCTTGCCGGCCGGTTTTACGCCAGCCGGCGGATGTTTTGTGACGCGCGAAGGGACATGTTAAAAGGGAATATAGGGGAAAGATAAATGAGGGGAGAGTAATATGGCTGACGGAGGATTCATAATAAAGTTTAACGGAAAAGAGATTAAGCGATGTTATGCGGTGGCGTTCGATTACGATGAATGGAAATATACGGTTAATGAGAAGGAAGAAAAAGCATTGCCACAAGATGTTAAATCCATTACTATTGAGGTAGAATAGTAATAAAATGAGATCGAAATGAAGAAAACGCTTAAAGGTGATATATATTATTTTGTGGATGAATCGGGCGATCCCTGTTTCTATGATAAGAACGGCAATTATATCGTAGGACAAGAAGGGTGTTCAAAAATGCTTATGCTTGGCTTTATCCAAACGGATGAACCTAAGCATATAAGAAAGGCTCTTGACGAGGTGCGGGAGAAAATTAAGAATGATCAGTATTTAAAAGAGATCCCATCCATTGAAAAATCATTGAAACATTTCCACGCTACCGATGACTGTCCAGAGGTGAGGCAGGCAGTATATAATTGTTTGAGCACGCTTAATTTTAAGGCCCAATTCGTGGTTGCACGTAAAATCGAAGGTGTTTTTAAGAAGCACGACTGCGATGAGAATAAGTTCTACGATTCGCTCATAGAGCATTTATTCAAAAACGTTCTTCACAGAGCGGAGACGAACCACATCTATTTTTCAAAGCGCGGATCCAGCACCAGGCAAGAGCCGCTGGAAAAGGCGATTGACCGCGCCAAGAATCAGTTTGAGAAGAAGTTTTTTATTAAAGTACGCTCTAACGTTGATATTCAGTCTCAGGTTCCTACAGGGGAGCCGTGTTTACAGGTAATCGATTACATGAACTGGGCCATACAGAGAGTATTTGTAAAGGGTGAGATGAGGTACTTTAATTTTGTGAAGGATAAGGTGAGTTTTGTCTGGGATATTTATGATACGGGCAAATACCCTAAGAACTTTTATAGCAAGGCGAATGAACTTGATAGCAAAAAAACAAGCCTTCTATAGCTAGGTGGTTTCCCACACACGGCATGACGCCGGCTTTCGCTATTAGAAGACTCGAGTATTAGTATACCCTAAAATAAACGCAAGTCAAGGGCTCTCATAAAAAATAAAATAATTAAAAAAGTACTTGACAGATGCCCAAGCATATGCTATTATTTAAACGATGACAGATCAGGAGATCGTAGGGAAGATAGAGACATACCTGTCAAAGAATAATCTCCGGCAGTACGAGCTAGCAAAGCAGATAGGCGTTCCAGAATCAACGATTAATAGATGGCTGAAGAGAAAGACTAAGATTTCGAACGCCTATAGAGCTGTGTTAAAGACAAAAGGGATTATATGATTTTTTTTGGATTCAAAATTAGCATATGCCCAAGCATAAGACAATATTTTTTTGTCTAAAAAATGAGCATGTGCCAAAGCACATAACCATGGAGGTGGGAGATGACGCTTGTAACGGCAAAAGAGGTGTCGGAGAAGTATAGCATTCCCCCGGGAACGGTCTATTACTATGTCTCAAGGAACGAGATCCCGCACTATCAAATAAGGGGCAGAAGAAAATTTAACCCTGTTGAAATAGAAAATTGGATCAACCAGGGGAGATCGAGTGTCAATTCTAAAGTTTGGTAGGATATACAGTCGGAACGACAGCCCGTTCTTATGGATCTGGTACTATGATGCCAACGGGAAAAGGCACAGAGAGAGCACCGAGACAAATAATAAGAAGCTGGCAGAGGAGATACTTCATAGCAGGATTATCGAATTTCAAAGCCTGCAAAACGGCAATAAGACAGTCAGCGATATGCCGTATGCACATTTCTCAGCGGAATTTCTAAAGCACTATAAAGCGCGGTATCCCTATGAGACATTTAAATCTCACAGCAGCGCGGTCAATGAGTTCACCAAATTCTTAAACTTTGCCGGTATAAGCCGATTATCCGAGATCACGACGGCGGTAATAGATAAATATATTACATACCTGAGAGAATCAAAGGGGAATAGGGCCAATACCTGCAATAACCACCTGAAGAATATCAAAACCCAGTTCAATTTTGCGATCAGTCATAATTTAATGAGAGAGAATCCGGCCAAGAGTTGCCGGAAGGTCGAAGTAAACGACGCTAAGAAGAAGAGCGCCCTTTCGCCAGATGAATATAAGAGTTTTATGGCGATCGCGGAAAAGGAACACCCACACTACTATCCGATATACTACACCTTTATCCATACCGGCCTTAGGTTTACGGAGCTGATCAAATTAAAGTGGCAGGATATCGACTTTGAGAATAAAGTGCTATGGATCATGAAGCCCAAGTGCAAGAAGAAGCCGGATTTTGTCAGTATGCACGATAGTCTTATAAGGACTCTGGAGGATTTAAAGAAAGAGAGCGACAGCGAATATGTCTTTACCGATGAAAAAGGCGAGCCGTTTGGATTTAGGACCCGGAAGATCATACGACGGCTGAAAAACATACTAAAAACGGCCAATATTGCCAGCATAAGCACCGTTCACGAGCTCAGGCATACACATTGCAGCTACCTTTTCAATATAGGGCTCAATACGCGAGAAGTCATGGAGCAGATGAGGCATACAGAGATGAGGACCACGGAAGGGTATGCGCATATATTTAGGCCGGAAGCCAATAGGAAAATAAAGAAATTGGAGAGGTTGGATCGATGAATAGAGATTGCTTCGCTTCGCTCGCAATAACGATAGGGCACACTAAAGTGTGCCCTACAATACGATGGGATGGGATTTTGTCACGAAATTGTCACGCTGCGAAAAATTCACACCAATTTACCGACGGAGAGACCACTTCACGTCACACACCCCCGTCGTCCCCGCCAATTGGTAAAGGGAGCGCTCGATAGATAATGTCGGAAGGTACCTTCCGACGAAAAATTTATCCGCCGCCATATAAAAGTAGTAACTGGTTAAATACCAGCCCTTTAGCCGTAACAAGTTGATAACACGACTGGTTACGGCTATTTTATTTGTCTTGCGTGTTTTGAGAATTAGTAAGTTGACAGACGTCCTATTTAGCACGCTTGAAAGCATAGCTACATCATGTTCAGTGAATGCAAACGGTAATATGTAAGAATGTTTCCTTGTTTTGAACTGGTGCCAAATTGGCACCAGTTCCTTCCATTCCTCATCGGTAAGTTGAAACATAAATTCTTTAGGAGATCTCACGGGACACATTATTTAATTCAGTTGAATTAGGTATTGTGTCCCCCAAATTTAAGTGGGATGGCCCCACTAGTCAGGTCTGCACAAGCAGGAGTTACTTCGGGTCAAATATTTTTAATAGTTCTTCCGCGCAGTATATCTTCCCGCGTTCTTTATCCGTAGTTTCAGTTAGTATATTCATCGACTCTAACTTCTCTACGGCAGCCTTGGCCGTATGGAACGAGGTCTTAAGCGCCTCAGCGGTTCTTGGTATGCTTATGTATGGATTTTTTGATATAAGGTCGAGCAATTTAAACACATACATGGAAGGTCTTTTTTGCTCAACCCGTTTCCTGTAATTATCCAACAAGGCGAGTATGGCCCTTGAATTTTCGACAGCATTCTTCGACTCATCCGCTATCGCTTTTAAGAAGAATTTAATCCATCCTGGCCAGTCTCCTCTCTGGCTTACGCCAAGAAGCCTCTCGTAATACTGGCTACGATTCCTATCGAAATAAGCGCTTAAGCACAACAAAGGATATTTCAAATATTCTCTTTCGCACAAAAAAATCATGGTTAATAACCTGCCCATCCTTCCGTTGCCATCGAGAAATGGATGTATCGCTTCAAATTGATAATGCGTTACCGCGCACTGCACCAGTCCGTCGAGGGCGTCTCTATTGTGAATAAACTTTTCAAGATCGCTTAACGCATCTTTCATTGCTTCAACGGGAGGCGGTACATAGGTTGCATCATTAAGAGTGCAGCCTCCGGGACCGATCCAATTTTGACTTTTGCGGAATTCTCCCGGTGTCAAATGCTGACCTCTTACACCTTTCATGAGAATAGAGTGTATTTCTTTAATAAGGCGCAGCGATATTGGCAATGTACCGAGTCTTTTAATCCCATAATCGACGGCCTTGACATAATTGACGACTTCCAGCACATCTGTCCTGCCGGCCTCTTTTTTCTGCTCGGCCTTACGGGCTGCTTCAAAATAGAATAATTCCGAAAGAGATGTCTGGGTACCTTCTATCCTGGAACTTAGGACAGCCTCTTTCCTAACGTATGGAATAATCAAAAGCGCCGGATTGGGCAGCTGCATTCCTACACCGTTCAGATTTCCCAGATTCCGGCTTGCCTCAGACAACAATTGTACAAAACTTTCATCATAAGTAATTTTTGGAGGCAACGGATTGGGAATAAAAGCAAAGTATCCTTTTTGAGTATTGATTACTTTACCAGCCGAGCTATCCCTGAAGGCATCGTTATCCATATAAATTCCCCTTTCGTGCTATTGAAGTTGACTTCAATTGTACAAATCGTAATTGAAGAAGTCAAGCATTTTCTTCAATTAGAGCTACGCAGACCTTTAGCTACCCCGGGCCTACTTAATACTAATAATGCACTTGACTACATTAAAACTCGTGCTATACTTGTATCATGGATAAAAGATTAGTTACTCGGGAAATATTCAAGGATGTATCCGCGCACCTTAAAGAGCGTGAAGTGACGGTTGTTACCGGCGCGCGTCAGACAGGCAAGACCACGCTTCTTTTACAACTAAAAGAATGGCTCATTAATAGCTGCGGTATAAAAGAGACCCAAATATTATTTTTTAATCTGGATCTTATAAATGATTTCACAAACCTTCAGAGTCAGGGAGATTTTATTAAATATCTTCGGGAAGAGATAGCCCAGCACAAATTCCTTTATGTATTTATAGACGAGGTCCAGCGATTAACCGATCCGGGAAGATTTCTTAAAGGTATTTACGATATAAAACTCCCCGTTAAGATAATCGTCAGTGGATCATCATCGCTTGAGATAAGATCCAGGGTGTCCGAATCTTTGACCGGACGAAAGCGCATTTTCCATCTCTGGCCTTTTTCGTTCTCAGAATATATAAGCCATTACGCGCCTACTCTTACAAATCCTCTTAATAGAGATGATATGTCAGGTGTGAATAAAAGGAAGATAATAGAGCATATGCATGATTTCCTGGTCTTTGGAGGATATCCGCGGCTTGTATCGGCTAAGAATAATGAAGATCGCATGGCTATCCTGAATGAAATATACTCAAGCTATATAGAAAAGGACATTGTCGGCTTCATGAAGGTGAAGAGTCCGATAGCGTTTTCAAAAATGGTCGCGCTGCTTGGCGATCAAATAGGAGGCCTTGTAAACCTTCACGAAATAAGCGCAACTCTTGGCCTCAATTTCAGAACCGCCGAAAATTATCTTTTCGCGCTTGAGAATACATTTGTAATAAACTTGGCCCGTCCATATTTTACCAATGCGCGAAAAGAATTGACCAAGATGCCCAAGGTATATTTTGCCGATCCGGGGCTGCGCAATCTTGCCGTGAAATATTTTGCGCCATTTTCTGAAAACAGGGACAAAGGAAAGCTTCTGGAGAATTTTGTAGCCGCATCTCTAGTAAGGCAACCCCAGACGGCAGTCAATTACTGGCGCACAAAGGACAAGGCCGAAGTAGATTTTATCCTCAAGGATTACCATGGCCATATTACACCAATCGAGGTAAAGGCAGCTGAGCTTAACTCTCCGGACATTACCAAAGGCCTAAGGGCGTTTATTGATAAGTATAAACCATCAAAAGCGATCGTTGTAAACCTGTCTTTAGAAAAGAATGTAAAATTGAGCTATACCCGGGTAAATTTTATTCTCCCTTATAGTTTAGAGCATCTCCTCCAATCAAGCTCGAAATAGACCGCATCGATATTATCACAAAATAATGAAGGTACTCGGCAGGCCGGACTTTACCCGCCTATATTGACTACACCAAGGTTTATAGACGTCCTATTTAGGTACACCCTGCAGAGCAGGGTGTCACAAAGTAGGACGTCCGCAGAGTTATAAACCCCGCGCGCAGACGGCGCAAAAATAATGCTTGACAATATTAGAATATTGCAATATACTTATGCCTATGCGAAGAAGAAACGGCAACGCGGAAATAGCGGACATGGCTTTCGCGCTTAAGAGCATCGCCCACCGGGATCGCCTGAAGATATTGATGCTCCTGGCCTGCAGGAAAGAGCTCTCCGTCTCAGAACTGCAAAAAGGGGTGGGGCTCACTCAGTCGATGACAAGCCAGCACCTCTTGGCCATGAAGGCGCGGGGAGTGCTCTTGTCCGAGAAGCGGGATAACAGGGTATTCTATTCGATACGGAATAAAAATGTCCTGAAGGTCATGGCGTGCATGAAGAAGTGCGCCGGGAAAGAGGGGATATGAGAGGGATCATCGGTTTTTCAATGCGGCGGCCGAAACTCGTCATAGCGGCCACAGCGGTTTTGACATTGCTGGCCGCGGCGCAGTTCCTTAAGGTCAAGATCGACACGGATCCCGAGAACATGCTTCCGGAGAAGGAGTTCGTCCGCGTATTTCATAAAGAGATAAAGAAAGAATTCGTCCTCTACGACCATGTCGTGCTCGGCATAGTGAATGAACAGGACAGCCGCGGCGTCTTTAATCCGCGGACATTGGATAAGATATACCGTATTTCAGAGTACGCGAAGAGCCTGGACGGCGTTATAGCCTATGAGCTCATCAGCCCGACCACTAAGGATGATATCGAGCAAGCGGGGCCCGGGACCGTCAGTTTCAAATGGCTTATGAAAGAACCGCCGTATAAGGAAGAAGACGCCGCTAAGATAGGAGCCAGGGCCATGGAGAACCCGCTCTTCTATAATACGGTCGTATCGCAAGACGGGAAAGCGCTCTGCATTTACGTCCCGATAAAGTCAAAAGATCTCAGTTATGCCGTATCGAAGAAGATACGCTCCTTCGTTTCGGGCTTTAAAGGCGGCGAAAAATATTACATGACCGGGCTGCCGCTCGCCGAGGACGCTTTTGGCCGGGAGATGTTCGTCCAGATGGCCGTCTCGGCCCCCGCGGCGATGCTTATCATATTTCTTCTGCTGCTCCTCTTCTTCAGGAATATACAGCTTGTAATCGCGCCCATGATACTGGCCGGCGTTGTGGTCGTCATGACGATGGGGCTCCTGGTAGGGATGGGGTTTCCCATACACATCATGAGCTCGATGATACCGATATTTCTCATGCCTATAGCGGTCCTTGATTCGGTCCACATTTTGAGCGAATTCTCCGATAAGTTCAAGAAATATAACGACAAGGCAAAGACCATCGCCGCCGTAATGAACGGGCTCTTCAGCGCGATGCTCTTTACGTCGCTGACGACGGTAGCGGGGTTCTTCTCGTTGTCCTTCGCCCCGATACCGCCAATACAGGTCTTCGGCATATTTGTCGCGATCGGAGTCGCTATCGCCTGGATCCTGACGATGACGTTCATCCCCGCGTTCATAACGTTGCTCGATCCGTCGCGGTTTAAAGGGTACGGAGAGACGGAGAAACAGATGGAGGGCGGCATTACCAATAAGATACTATCGCTGTTTGAAGATACGGCGGTGAAGCGCTGGAAGGCCGTTCTCGCGGTCACGGGGGCCGTGATCGCCGTCTCGATATGGGGGATAACCCGGATAGAAATTAACGACAACCCCGTCAAATGGTTTACCGCTAAACATCCGATACGCCTTGCCGATACCGTCCTCAACCGGCATTTCGGCGGCACCTATACCGCGTATCTTATCCTCGAGGCGCGCGATAAGTCCGGCGAGGTCTTTAAGGAACCGCGGATGCTTGAGTACATAGAAAAGCTGCAGCAATACCTTTACCGGAAAGGCGACGTCGGCAAGTCGACGTCTCTGGCCGATGTGACAAAGAAGGTCTATTACGAGCTCCTCGGAGGGGACAAGAGCCGGGCGTCGATACCTCCGACCAAAGAGGCGGTAGCGCAGTGCCTGATATCGTACGAGAACTCACATAAGCCCGACGATCTCTGGCATTTTGTGACCCCCGATTACGGGAAACTGAACCTGTGGCTGCAGCTAAGATCCGGTGATAACAGGGATATGACGCGCGTCGTCAGGCAGGTCGAGGAGTTTTTTAGGAGCAACCCGCCGCCGTACCCGCTTCAGTATAACTGGTCGGGCCTTACCTATATAAATATGATATGGCAGGACCGCATGGTAGTCGGCATGCTCTTCAACTTCATCGGGAGTTTTGTCATAGTGCTCTTCATGATGATAGTGCTCTTTAAATCTCCGGTCAAGGGCCTGATATCGATGGTCCCTATGACCGTGACGGTCCTCTTCATCTACGCCACGCTTGGCTTTACGGGCAGGAATTACGACATGCCTGTAGCGGTGCTCTCCGCGCTTACGCTCGGTCTTTCGATCGACTTCGCTATCCATTTTCTGCAGCATTCCGTAGAATATTACGAAAAGAATCCGGATTGGCTCGCGGTCTCCCGTAAGATGTCCGGCGGCCCGGGCAGGGCCCTCATGCGCAACGCCCTGGTTATCGCCATCGGGTTTTTACCCCTCTTGTTATCGCCGCTCGTACCCTATAATACGGTGGGCATATTCATGTTCCTGATCATGCTTGCATCGAGCGTCGCGACGATGATAATACTGCCGGCCATAATAACAGCGATGCCGGCGCTGATGCTTGGAAAACCGAAAAAACGAGGAGAACGGTCATGAAGAAGATACTGTATCCGCTCTGCGCGGCGGCCGCCCTGATGGCGGCGGGGCCGCTTAATGCGGAAATAACGGCCGGGGAGATCGTAAAGAACGCCAACCACGCGGCGTATTACGAAGGCAAAGACGGCAGGGCGAAGGCGAGGATGGTCATCACCGATTCCCAGGGCAGGACGCGGGAGCGGGTCATTACAATACTTAAACTCAATATAGCGGACGGCGGCGAACAGAAGTATTACGTCTATTTCCACAAACCGAGCGACGTTAAGAATATGAGCTACCTGGTCTGGAAATACATAGGAAGAGACGACGACAGGTGGCTCTATCTGCCGGCGCTCGATCTGGTGCGCAGGGTGGCGGCGAGCGATAAACGGTCGAGTTTCGCGGGGACGAACTTCCGGTATGAGGATATCTCAGGCAGGAATCCGGATGAGGATGACCATGAGCTTGTCGGCTCGGGAGGGGATTTCTATGAATTGAAGAACACGCCGAAGAATCCCGGCTCTGTCGAGTTCGCGTACTATACCGCGCGCATCGACAAGAAGAACTTCATTCCGATGAAGGCCGATTATTATGACAAGTCCGGCAAGGTCTACCGGATCGTCGAGGCCCTCGAGGTCAAGGAGATAGAGGGGCATCCGACAATAACGAAGATGAAAGCCTCGGACCTCAACTCCAACTCCTCGACTGTTACGGAATTCACGGATATTAAGTACGATGTAGGGCTGAATGACGGGATATTCACGGAGCGGTATCTGCGCAGGGCTCCGTCGCAATGGATCGGGCAGTAGGGGTTAATATGATGAAGATACGAGCCGCCTTATTTACCGCTATGGCTATCCTGTACGCCTTTGGCGCGGCGTACGCGGCCGATATGCCGAAGCTGCATGGTTTTGTCGAAGCCAATATCGGGTTGAAGGTCAATGACGACAAGCTGGCGGCGAAGAACGGCTATAACATGGCCGAACAGCGCGCCGAGTTCACGCTCCGTTATTTTCCGGACGAGTTGTATATCCTCAAGAAGTGGAACACCGAGATATTCTTCAAGACGGACGTCCTTATCGACGAGTATACCGAGCGGCCGAAATGGTGGCTTCCGCGGGAACTCTACGCGGCTTTTACCCCGCTCGATTTTCTCGATCTTAAGATCGGCGAGCAGATACTCACGTGGGGCACCGGCGACTACATATTCATAAATGATCAATTTCCGAAAGACTACGTCTCATTTATAATAGGAAGAGACGACGACTATCTCAAACTGCCTTCCTACGCGGCGAAACTCACGTTCTTTACCAGGATCGCGTCGCTTGACCTGATCGCCATCCCGTACTTTACGCCGAATAAAGTGCCGGACGGCGGCAGGATATCGTTCTTCGACCCGCTCTTTGGCCGGATAGTCGGCGCGCAGTCGGACAGGTACCTGCACGAACCCGCCGCGCAGTTCGAGAATACCGAAATAGCCCTCCGGCTCTACGGCACGATAGAAAGTTACGAATGGGCGCTGTATTATAACCACGGCTTCTATAAGAACCCTGCAGGCTATGAAAATCAGCGGACCGGCATCCTCTATTATCCCCAGCTCGACGTCTACGGCGCGAGCGTCCAGGGGCCCGTCCCCATGATCGGAGGTATCGCCAATTTTGAGACCGGCCTTTTCAATTCAAAGGAGGACGACTATGGCAGGAACCGGCTGGTTCAGGATTCGACCATGCAGTATCTTGCCGGATATAAGCGGGGTTTCAAGAACGATCTTGAGGTCGGCATCCAGTACTACATCATCCAGATGCTGCATTACACCGCCTACAAGAAAAGCCTTTTGCCCGGCGACTACCAGGATGACAAGGTGTATCAGCAGTACACGTTGAGGCTTACGAAACTTTTCGCGGGCCAGACGGTCAACGCGTCTTTATTCGTGTTTTACAGCCCCGTCGATAACGACGCGTACTTAAGGCCGGTGCTCTCATGGAAAGCCACCGACTCATGGAGCCTCGTTGTCGGCGGTAATATATTCCTGGGGGACCAGGATAACGCCGATTGGGGGCAGTATAAAGGCGATTCGAATATTTACGGGCGTTTGCGTTACAGCTACTAAAGGCCGATGTCAGAGACATCGGCACTTAGCCAACAAAGTGGCTGAATAAACTTGGAGGTATATGATGGCTGAAAGAATATTAAGGGGCATAGCGGGATCTTTTATTCTCGGGAGCCTCGCGCTTGCGTACTATATTAGCCCGCTGTGGTTATGGTTTACGGCTTTTGTGGGGCTTAATCTTCTGCAATCCGCTTTTACGAACTGGTGCCCGATGATGTGGGTAATTAAAAAAATGGGTATCGCATAAAATGAAAACACAGACGATAAGCTTCGACATCAGGGAAAACTACGATAATTATTACGACGGCAGCTCGCAGTGGAGGGGCCTGGCCGCGGCGGATTCGGTAGACCACATACTTGCCGCCTGCTCCAAGTATCCGCACGGACGGGTATTGGACATCGGTTCGGGCGAGGGGGCCGTGCTGGAAAGGCTGTCGGATATTAAATTTTGCGACGCCCTGTATTCGCTCGAAGTGTCCAAGAGCGGCCTCGAGGCCATACGCGCAAGGAAGATCGGGTCATTGGCGGAGGCTAAGCTCTTCGACGGATACGCGGTACCTTATGAGGACAAGGCCTTTGACCTGGCTATCTTAAGCCACGTCGTGGAGCATCTGGAGTTCCCGAGGATTCTGCTGTATGAAGCGGCCCGCGTGGCGAGGTATGTCTTCATAGAGGTGCCGCTGGAAGACACGATGAGATTTAAAAGAGACTATGTCCCCGGCCCGATCGGCCATATCAATCCGTATTCGTATAAGACGATAAGGAGACTCGCGCAGACCTCCCGCCTCGAGGTATTATCGCAGGCCCTCGCGAACATATCGTACCAGATGTACGAATACCAATACGGCAGGAAGGCTGCCCTTAGATATTTACCGAAAGAGGCCCTTTTGAGGATCATGCCTGTCATGGCCGCGAGATTTTTCGGTTATAATTGCTACTTGCTCTGCAGGAGTCTCGCATGAATATCGCCGAGAAGGTCAAATGGTTCTTGCCGTCATCCTTTAAGAAATTTATAAGGCAGGCGCTCTTTGCGCCTCTGGATATTTTTGAATCGATATTCAAGAGAGACGGCGAACTGCGGCCGCCCCGATGGGCCATAGGGGGGAACTATGGGTCCGGTTCCGGGAATTTTAAGGATAGCGGCCGGAGGCTGCTTAGCCATCTCGTAGACCTGGGCGGCCTGGCCCCGGGGGACGCCGTGCTTGACGTCGGGTGCGGCATAGGAAGGCTGGCGATCCCGCTCACCGGATATTTAACAAAGAACGGGAGATATGAAGGGTTCGACGTCATCGGGTATAATATAAAATGGTGCTCCCGGCACATCTCGGCGCGATATCCCAACTTCCGTTTTACGCACTCGGATGTATATAATAAATTCTATAACCGGACAGGCCGTTACAAAGCGCGGGATTATGTATTCCCGTACCAAAGCGATTCGTTTGACATGGTCTTTCTCCTGTCTGTTTTTACTCACATGCTCCCTGAGGACATGGAGCATTATGTGTCTGAAATAAGCCGCGTCACCAAAAGATCCGGGCGGTGTTTCGTTACATTTTTCCTGCTGAACCCGGAATCTATCGATCTGATGAATAAAGGCAAGGCCGGCCATACCTTCCGCCGGACAGGCAATGATATCTACAGGGTGGACGACAAGGATATACAGGAAAGCATCATAGCGTATGACGAAAATTTCGTGAAAGAACTCTTCGCCCGGCATGGATTTATAACACAATCGCCTATTCATTACGGGTCCTGGTGCGGGAGGAAGGATTCCGCCGATAAGATGGATATACTCATATTTACCAAGGGTTGAGGATCGCGCTTGTTTCTTAACCCCAAATATATCAATAGGTTCGGCAAAAACCTGCCGGATAGAGAAACCCTCCGAAGCAGGCTATTTTCAGATAAAGATGGACAGGCGGGGGAGAACGTGGTAAGATAAGCCATGACCGATAATCGTCTTTTTGCCGCTTGGTGAGCGTTTATTTGCCGGGCGGCCTTTTGTTTTTAGCTCAACCGTGGCCGGACCAACAGAAAGGACCGTTAAAATGCACAAAGGAAAGATAAAGAAGCTCGTGCGCGACAGGGGCTTCGGGTTTATAGACGATACGGACGGCAGGGAGATATTTTTCCATCAATCCAGCCTGATAGACGTAGTTTTTACGGCATTGAACGACGACCAGCAGGTCGAATTTGAAGTCGAGAAGAGCGATAAGGGTCCGCGCGCCATAGATGTGCGCGTGGTCCAACAGTGATATCATGTCGAAAAAGATAAAAACTAACAAAAAACACAGGGTGTGCCGGTTCCCCGGCTGCAAGCAGACGTTGAGCATGTATAACTCAGAGTCTTATTGCCATGTCCACCAGCAGGCCGCAATATCAAAAGGGCTGTATACAGCCTCATTCGCGAGGTGTTAAAGATGACGCAGCAGATCCAACATTCGAACGCTTCTTTTTACGGTCTTGGCATAGCGCCGAAGATCCTTGAGATCCTGGACCGTATGAAATTCACCGTTCCGACGCCTATACAGCACAAGGCTATCCCTGTCGCGTTAGAGGGTAAGGACATCATAGGGGTGGCGCAGACCGGGACCGGTAAGACATTGGCTTTCGCCATACCGATCATCCAGCGCCTGTCCCAGAGAAAAGGCAACTGCCTGGTGCTTGTGCCTACCAGGGAACTTGCCATACAGGTCGACGAGACATTCCAGAAACTGGCGCCGCTATTCGGCATGAAGTCGGCTGTAATCATTGGCGGAGCTTCCATGCATCTGCAGATACAGGCGCTGAGGAAGAGCCCGCGCATCATAATAGCCACACCGGGCCGGCTTGTCGATCATATAGGTCAGCGCAACATTCTTCTCGCGTTTATGAGCATACTGGTCCTGGACGAAGCGGACCGCATGCTCGATATGGGATTCCTGCCGCAGATCGAGCAGATATTGAAATATGTGCCTAAGGACCGGCAGACGATGCTGTTTTCCGCGACGATACCTACGGAGATCATATCGATAGGCACGGCGCACATGAAGCTTCCCATCAATATAGAAGTTGCGCCCTCCGGCACGACAGCCGAGCGTGTTATTCAGGAGCTCTTTATAGTAAAAAGAGACTCGAAACGGCCGCTTTTAGGTAAATTGCTGAATCAGTATAACGGTTCGGTCCTGTTGTTCACCAGAACGAAGATAGGCGCGGCGAAGATCACGCGTTTAATAAGAGGGATGGGACATTCCGCCGCCGAGATACATTCAAACCGTTCGCTCGGCCAGAGAAAAGAGGCGCTGGAAGGTTTTAAGAACGGGAAATACAGGGTGCTTGTCGCGACGGACATAGCCTCCAGGGGCATCGATGTCACAGGGATAGAGCTCGTCATCAACTACGATCTCCCGGAAGACGCCGAAAATTACGTGCACCGCATAGGCAGGACGGCAAGGGCCGGGCGCGAAGGGCGCGCCATATCGTTCGCCACGCCGGACCAGAAAGACGACATTAAGAGCATCGAACGGATAATCAAGACTGTATTGCCGATCTCAAAGCATCCGGAATTCGCTACGGAGAGCTTCGTCTCAAGCCAGAATTTACCGCAGGGCGTCCGCGGGAGCGGCGCGAGGCCCGGCGGATTTCACCGCAGGAAACACCACTTCGCGGCGCAATTCCACCGTCCGAAAAGACATACCGGGTAACCATTTCATGATTTAAAAGGAAAGGAAGGGGCGGGGTGAAGATCAAAGAGTTGGCTATATTGGTAAAGGGAGTATCCGAAGGCGACGACGATATAAATATCACGGGATTGAGCGGCATAGAGTCCGCCCGTCTGGGAGATCTCACCTTTGCCGTGGATGAGGCGCATTTAAAAAGCGCCGAGGACAGCGACGTCTCCTGCGTCCTGACCGACGACCGCCTTAGAAAATCTACCAAGCCTCTGATAAGGGTAAAAAACCCGAAGCTCTCTTTTCTCATTATCTATAATAAATTTCACACGAAGGAGATCAAGAACGCTTTTGTGCATTCCACGGCGGTCGTCTCGGCTTCCGCGCATATCGGGAACAATGTCTGGATAGGGCCCGGGGTGGTGGTGGAGGATGCCGTTGACATAGGCGATCATACTATTATCGAATCGAACTCCGTAGTGAAGAAGAATTCCGCGATCGGGGCATTTTCCCACATCTATCCGAATGTTACACTTTATGAGAATACGAAGCTGGGGAAGAACGTCATCCTGCATGCCGGGGTTGTAATAGGGTCGGATGGGTTCGGTTATGTAAAAGATGACGGCAATATCTATAAATTTCCTCAGCTTGGGTCTGTTATCGTCGGAGATGGTGTCGAGATCGGCGCCAATACCACCATAGATCGCGGCTCTTTGAGCGATACCATAATAGGCTCGGGAACAAAGATAGATAATCTCTGCCAGATCGCGCATAATGTCAAGATCGGTAAGAATGTCCTTATAGCGGCCCAGTGCGGCATATCCGGCAGCACGGTCATCGGCAACGACGTCACTATGGCCGGCAAAGTAGGGGTGGTCGATAATGTATCGATAGGAGATAATGTGACTATAGGCGGCGGCAGCGCCGTCATAGGAGACATAAAAAAGAACTCTGTCGTATGGGGAATGCCGGCAAGGCCGATCAACCAGACAAAAAAACAGATGGCCGTCCTATCGTGGCTCACCAAAAACTTCAAAGCCGTATCAAAGTCTATAAAATAGGCCCCGCCCGGACCCGGATTTGTCTTGATTTTTGGTGAAAAAGCGGTAAAATATGAGCCGATAACGTTGTAGTAGTCCCAAGTTTGAAGGTGGGTCTGGATCGTGAATAAAGAGAAACCTTTGCTAATTAGGCGATGCCTGATAGCGAAGGTTTTTTGCGCTTAAAAGCGCCTGAAATTAATATGATAAATTTTTTATCAAAAGAACTCTTTCTTTTGGATCCCCTGGCAATATTCTTCCTTGCGGTCATAGGTTTCGTTTCGATACCCTCGGCGATATTTTCGATAGGTTATATGAGCGGCGAATCGATGGGGAAGAAACTGCTCGACTGGGCGCTCCTGGCGGCATTCATAATATCGATGTGCCTCGTAGTAACCGCAGGCAACCTCTTCTCATTCCTCATATTCTGGGAGCTGATGTCGCTCGCTTCATATTTTCTCGTAGTATCCGACTATAAGCATGAAAGGTCCATACAGGCCGGCACGATATACTTCATCATGACCCATGTGGGCACAGCCTGTCTCATGGCGGCCTTCTTCACCCTTTATAATTACAGTAATTCCTTCGATTTTTCCGCGGTCATTCAGGGGGCCGCAGTAATGCCTCCCCAAATACGCAATGTCGTCTTCCTGCTTCTATTGACCGGATTTTCGACGAAGGCGGGCGTCGTGCCTTTACATATCTGGCTGCCTTACGCGCATCCTCAAGCGCCGAGCCACGTCTCGAGCATAATGTCGGGCGTGATGATAAAGATCGCGATATACGGCATGATACGTTTCTTTGTGACGCTTCTGGGCCCCGGATCCGCGTGGTGGGGCGCGCTTATTTTGGTCCTCGGAATGATATCGTGCCTTGTCGGCGTAATATATGCCCTCATGGACCACGACCTGAAGAAATTGCTGGCCTATCATAGCGTCGAGAATATCGGGATAATCCTTTTGGGCGTAGGCGCCGCCATCTTTTTCGGGAACCTCGGCTTAGGCGCCGTCGCGGCGCTGGCCATGTGCGCAGGGCTGTACCATCTGATAAACCACGCGTTATTTAAAGGGCTTCTATTCCTTTGTTCGGGGAGCGTATTTAAGGCGACGGGGCTGCGCGACATGGAGAAGATGGGAGGCCTTATCAAGACTATGCCGCAGACCGCCTTCTTTTTCCTGGTCGGGGCAATGGGCATCTCCGCGCTTCCCCCCTTGAACGGATTTGTCAGCGAGTGGCTCACCTTCCAGGCGTTCTTCTTGGGCGTCCTGCAGTCGCAGGGGGCCGTAAAGATATTTATGGTCCTGTCCGCGGCGGTGTTGGCCCTGACGAGCGGTCTCGCGGCGGCCTGTTTCGTTAAGGCGTTCGGCATCGCATTCCTTGCCATGCCGCGGAGTAAGCGCGCCCGGGAATCGAAAGAGGTTTCATTTTCGATGAAGGCAGGCATGGCGCTATTGGCCGTTGGTGTGGTGGTATTCGGCATGGGGGCAGGATTTGTCGCGCCCTTGATCATGGGAGTTTCACAGGATGCGCTTGGGATGGAAAAGGCCGCGGGGCCTTTTCATCTCGTATCGGCCCTGCCTCCGATGATCGCGGCGGCATTACTTGTTATAGGAGGTGTGATCTTCCTGTGGTTCAAATTCGGGTTACGCCGAAAACAGGTCCGCTACAATACGTGGGATTGCGGATATTATGCCCTCGACAGCCGTAACGAATATACGGCGACCGCATTCTCGAAGCCGTTCAGGATAGCGTTCAGCTTTTTCCTGTTGCCATACCGGAAGAGCGAGAAGATAAGAGATTCTTTCTACCATATCCGCAAATTTACATACGAGACGCATACTACCCTGGTATTTAAAAATTATTTTTACGACCCGCTGGTGCGCATGGTCTACCAGGCAGCGGTCAAGATACGCAAGCTGCAGCCGGGGAGCATACATCTGTATATCCTTTATATCTTCATCACCCTGGCGACGTTGCTGATAATCACGGCGGTCTTCTAACTATGATAAATATGGATAATATTATCGCGGTCATATGGAAGACGGTTCTGCTGGCGCTCGCCGCGCCGCTCGTGAGCGGCGTCATACGAAAGATCAAAAACAACCTCCGCATGCGGAAAGGGCCGACCATATTCCAACCCTACTTAGACGCGCGCAAACTTTTCCTGAAGGATGAGGTCGTTTCAAATAACGCGTCGTGGATATTTTACGCGGCGCCTGTCATAGTCTTTGCCTCGAGCGTATGCGCGCTTACAATGATCTTAGCCGCGGGCAAGGCGCCTTTAATGAATGACGGCCTGGCGATCCTCATAGCCGCGCTATTTGTGCTGGGCCTGGGACGCTTCTTCCTGGCCCTGGCCGGTCTCGACGCAGGCTCCTCGTTCGGCGGGATGGGTTCGTCCCGGGAGATGTTCATTTCAAGTTTTGCCGAGCCGGCGGCTTTCATCGCCGTATTTGTCCTGTGCATGGGCGGCGGGGACGGATTCAGGATCTCGAACGTTCTGGCGGGATTCGCGCTCTCGATGGTCGCGCTCGCCGAGACTTCGCGGATACCTGTGGACAACCGGGAGACGCATCTGGAATTGACGATGGTCCACGAGGCGATGGTGCTCGAATATTCGGGCAGGTCGCTGGCGCTCATAGAATTGGCAAGCCATATAAAACAGATGGCGTTCTTTACTCTGATCACCTTCTTTTTTATAGCGCCTGCCGCCTTATGCCCGGCATGGCCGCAATTTGCGGTCAAAATAGCGGTGATCGCTTTAGTCTTTGCGCTCGTAGAAATATCGGTGGCAAAGATGCGGCTCTTCAGGGTGGTGGATTTTCTGACTTTTTCTTTTTTTGTAGCGCTCATCGCAACGATCGCGGCGGGCCTGGGGCTATGAAGCCCATGGTTATAATCGTCGGGGCGGAATCCCGCCCCGAGCAGGACAAATAGCGGGATAAGAAATGACACTCACATTCATACTTAGCGGTTTTTTGATAGTAACCTTTCTCCTCGTGACCGCGAAGAGGATCACGGCGCTCATCCGGACGTTCAGGATCCAGTCCGTATTCTTATTCCTTTACACATTTTATATGGCATATAACCAGAATCATCTTGAGCTCTTTGTCGTATGCGGCCTGGTCTTCGCGCTTAAAGCGGTGGTCATCCCGTTCGTACTTCTTCGCATTATGCGGCGCATCAAAGCGGAAGAGGACCTGGGCCTCCTGGTGAATCCCCAGATCTCGCTTGTCATAGCGCTCATCTTCGCGTACCTTTCGTATCTTTTTGCCCATAACGCGATGTCGCTCGGGAATTCTCCGGAATCCGCGGCGTTCGTAGTTTCGATAACGGCGCTGTGCGTCGGTTTCTTCATAATGGTAAGCCGGATGAAGGCATTCGGCCAGATCATCGGGCTCCTGGTTATGGAAAACGGCATATTTCTCGCCGCGGCGGCCATAGCCGGCGGCATGCCGTTCTTCGTCGAGATCGCGCTCTTTTTCGACGTCTTCGTCTTCGTTATAATATTGGAAATATTCATATATAAAGTGAACAGGCTCTTTACGCACATCGATACCTCTAAGATGAAATCGTTAAAAGGATAGACATGCTTATCGCTTCGATAGTAATTATACCTGTGATCTTATTGATCCTCTCTCCGCTTGTAAAGAAGGTGAAGTTGTTGGGGGTCATAAACGCTTCAGGTTACCTGGTTTTGCTTGCAGCTTGCGTCTTCTTCTTAAAGGATTTTTCGGCTGCAGGGAGCGCCGCTGTAAGCCTATGGGGATGGGTCTACATCGATTCTTTAAGCGTCTTCTTCCTGTTTACTACGGCAATAGTAAGTTTTGCCGCGGCCGTATATTCTATCGGTTATATCACCTCGGAGGTGGAGGAAGGGAAGATATCCGCCCACAAGGCATGCGCGTACTATCAATTATTTAACCTCTTTTCACTAACAATGCTTGTCGTCCCGCTTCTGAACAACCTTGCGCTTGTGTGGATCGCAATAGAGATGACGACGCTCATATCGGCGTTCCTTGTCGGGTTCCATAACGTGAAGGAGTCGATCGAGGCGGCGTGGAAATATATCATCATCTGCTCTGTCGGGATCACCTTCGCGCTTTTGGGAATAATATTCTTTTATTACACCTCTTCAAGGGACGCAGGGGTCAAGTCCCTGGAGTGGGCAAGCATGCTTGCCGGGTCGGGAATGTTCGATCCTAAGATAGTGAAGCTCGCGCTCGTCTTCATCATGGTCGGATATGGCACGAAGGCGGGTTTTTCGCCGATGCATAACTGGCTACCGGATGCCCACAGCCAGGCTCTTTCTCCTATAAGCGGGTTATTATCCGGGGTGCTTCTCAAGATATCGTTGTACGCTATATTGCGTTTCGTGATGCTCGCTAACCTCTCGGCAGGATATGCGTACAGCGCGAAGCTGTTTATCCTCTTTGGCATCGTCTCCATGGGTATAGCGGGCTCCTTTATCCTGGTGCAGAAAGACCTGAAGAGGCTTCTGGCTTATTCGAGCATAGAGAATATAGGGCTCGTATCTTTAGGCCTGGGATTCGGGCCGTTCGGCGGGATATTCGCCGGCCTCCTCCAGGCATTTAACCACGCCGTGACCAAGGCGCTTATGTTCTTCTCGGCCGGGGAAGCCGTTCGCGCTTACCGCGGTAATAATATGAACCAGATGCAGGGCATGATAAGGCTTATGCCTTTCGCGGGGACGGCGCTCTTCCTCGGATTTTTCGCTCTTGTCGGGATGCCGCCTTTCTCCATATTTGTAAGCAAATTATCGATACTCATAGCGGCGTTCCAGGGCGGGTATTTTCTCATCGCGAGCCTCGCGCTTATATTTATAGCCCTTGCTTTCGCCGGGCTTCTCTATCACATATCAAGGATAGCCCTGGGGAATGTGCCCCATACAGCGTGGGCGCAAAAAGAGCCGCTTAGCTCGAAGATAGCCTTACTCTTCTTAGGTATATTTATCCTGGGATTCGGTTTATATATTCCTCAAACGTTTTTGAACCTGCTTGCCGGCTGCGAGCGGCTTATTTTGGGCAGATAGATGGATAATATAAAAATTGTTTCGGATATACTGGCTTCCAAAAAGATCGATGTGACGGATCTGGCTGTTCTGCACCGGAACGAATTGTATATTGCCGTGTCCGGAGAACATTTCGTAAAGGCCTGCAACCTTCTGCATAAGGCCTTAAACTCTCCGGTAATGATGTTATTCGCGGAAGACATGCGGCCGTCGTCGGGCGTATATATGCTTTATTGCGTATTCTTGAACGTCCATACGCGTTGCTGGATATTTGTGCGGCAGGAGATCGCGCCCGGCGATATGAAGTTCTACTCTCTCGCGAAGGACATATACTCCGCCAGCCTTTTTGAACGCGAGGTAAAAGAGATGTTCGGTATTGAGCCGTCAGGCAATCCCGACACCAGGAGGCTCAAGCTTCACAATGAGGTCTGGCCCGGAGGATATTATCCTCTGCGCAAAGATTTTATCCCTCCCCGGGACGACATTGGCGGGGAGTCGCTCTACCAATTTAAGCGCGTGGAAGGCGAGGGCGTTTTTGAAGTCCCTGTCGGTCCCGTCCATGCGGGCATAATAGGCCCGGGACATTTCAGGTTCAGCGTGGCGGGCGAGCCCATAATCAATTTGGAGACAAGGCTTGGCTGGACGCATAGAGGCGTAGAGAAACTGCTCGAAGGCAAAGACCCGCGTGAGGCGGTAAAGATATTCGAATGCGTAAGCGGCGACACGGCGTTCGGATACAGCCAGGCGTTCTGCCAGAGCGTCGAAAAGGTCCTTGGTTTAGAGATCCCCGATAGGGCGCAAATTATACGCGTATTATGTCTCGAACTCGAGCGGCTGTACAATCACGCCAATGACATGGGCGGGATCGCCCTCGATGTCGGTTTCAGCTTTCCCGCGCAATTCGCAAGCCTTGTTAAAGAGAATATCCTTCAGCTTAACCAAAGCCTTAGCCTCTCGCGGTATCTTAAAGGCATTAACGCCATCGGAGGGGTAGAGCAGGACATCGGCCCGGAGAAGATAGCGCTTATTCAAAAAGCGCTGCCGAATATTCAAAAAGATCTCCTCGCCCTCGAAGAGATGCTCTTCTCCAGCGTATCTTTTATGGACCGGGTAGACACAACCGGGACACTGCGTGTCACAACGGCGCGCGATCTCGGGGTAACCGGAGTTGCCGCGCGAGCTAGCGGCATAGCGCTCGATATACGAAAGGGTTTTCCCGGCGCGTACGGCAAATTTTCTTTCAATATCGCAAAAGAACATTCGGGAGATGTGGCCGCACGCCTGAAGGTCAGGTGCATAGAGGCGAAGGAATCGATCAGTCTCGTCCGGCAGTGCATAGAGAAGCTAGGAAGCTGTGAAGGCTCCCTTAAAGCCGCGGCGCAATATAAGGAAGGCATCGCATTGGGAGTTGTGGAGGCATGGCGCGGCCCGGTGCTCGTATGGACGCGGCTGAACATCGAAGGCAGGATCGCGCGGTGTAAGATAGTAGATCCTTCTTTCCACAATTGGGAGGGGCTCTCTTACGCCGTCATCGGCAATATAATCCCGGATTTCCCGTTGTGCAATAAAAGTTTCGACCTGTCATATTCAGGTAACGACCTATGAGCATAAATATCATTAAGAACAGTTTTAGAAAAGGGAGAGTCACTATTTCGCTCGACCCAAAGCTTTCGCCTCTGCCTCCCGAGATAGAGAAGATGGGGCCGACGCTTAAGAGGGCGATCCACGCGAAATTCGGGAGGTCTTTCCATATCCGTGAAGTGGATACAGGCTCCTGCGGCGCATGCGAATCGGAGATAATCGCCTGCTCGAATCCTTTGTATGATATACAGCGTTTTGGGATAGATTTTGTCGCTTCCCCCCGCCATGCGGACGCGCTCCTGGTCACGGGTCCGGTCTCAAAAAATATGGAGCTTGCGCTCAAAAAAACCTACGACGCGATGCCCGACCCGAAATTCGTGATAAGCCTGGGCGATTGCGCGAAAGACGGGGGACTGTTTAAGGGTTCCTACTATACCTGCGGCGGCGTTAAGAATGTCCTGCCTGTCGTTTTACACATACCGGGATGTCCGCCGGATCCGGCTACGATAATTAAAACATTATTGGCTTTTCTGTCCCGCCGCAAGCCATGAAACAAATCAAATCATCCTCTCTAAAAAATACCCTTGCATAATCCGAAAGGTATGATATAATTAGTTATGAACATACGTTCATAATGTAATATATCATCCAAAATAATTTCTTCGAGTAGCCGACATTTAAATGTCGGCTACGACATCAACGAAACACTTTTTACGCTGATATATTACTTCATAACTGAAAGGCGGTATGCGCCCGAAAAAGACGAGATGGATAAAGTGCCGCCCAGGTGAGAGGTGTTTTAAGCCGATGTGCAAGCCTTTAGGTAAGGTAAAGAGCGTATGCCTTACTCTGGACGAATTCGAGGCGATACGGCTCTCCGACCTGGAAGGGTTGGAACAGCTTGCCGCGGCCAAACAGTTTAAGATATCGCGTCCGACGTTCTCGAGGATATTGTCGGCGGCGCGTAATAAGATAGCTGACGGCCTGGTCAATATCAAGGCGATCAGGATAGAAGGCGGCTGCTGTCAAATCATCAAAGGGAGCGGAAAGTGAAAGATTGGAAGAAACTTTTATACGTTGTAGCGGCTTTTTTGGCGTGTTTCTACCTGCCGATCGAGAATTTGCGGTTTACCAACGCTATATTTGAAGCTTTGGCTTTGGTTAAATGGTACGCCCGCGAGCACGTTCTTCTATGCCTCGTGCCGGCGTTCTTTATAGCAGGAGCTATATCGGTATTTGTCAGTCAGGCTTCCGTCATGAAATATTTTGGAGCCAGGGCGAATAAAATTCTTTCTTACAGCGTGGCTTCCGCGTCGGGAACAATCCTCGCCGTATGTTCCTGCACTGTTTTGCCTCTATTCTCAGGGATTTATAAAAGAGGGGCAGGGCTTGGCCCTGCGATGGCTTTTCTGTATTCGGGGCCGGCTATAAATGTTTTAGCTATCATTTTGACCGCACGCATTCTTGGCTGGCAGTTAGGCTTGGCCAGAACCATAGGTGCGGTGCTATTTAGCGTAGTTATCGGCATTCTTATGCACCTTATATTTTTAAAGGAGGAACGCGCGCGCCATGTTTCCGGAGATCTTCAGTTTGGCGAAGTTAAAACAACAAGGCCGCTTTGGAAAGATATGGTTTATTTCTTCTCTATGGTCGCAATACTTGTTTTCGCTAATTGGGGGAAGCCTTTAGAGGGTGATACGGGAATATGGAGCGTAATCTACGGCTATAAATGGTGGATAACAGGATTTTTCTTAGCGGTTTTAACATATACTCTTTTTAGCTGGTTCAAGAAAGATGAGTTAAAAGATTGGACTCAAGCCAGCTGGGGATTCGCTTTACAGATATTACCGCTGCTTCTGGGAGGCGTTTTAATATCCGGATTCCTTCTGGGCAGAGTTGGTCATGAAGGCATTATTCCTTCCCGTTGGGTGGAGGCGCTGGTTGGAGGAAATTCTTTAAGAGCGAATTTCTTTTCCTCAATTGTGGCGGCGTTTATGTATTTCGCCACGCTTACCGAGGTGCCTATTTTACAGGGCTTGATCGGGTCCGGGATGGGTAAAGGGCCCGCCCTGGCGCTTCTACTGGCCGGACCCGCTTTGAGCCTGCCGAGTATGCTGGTTATTCGAGGAGTTATAGGCACAAAGAAAACCGTTGTTTATGTCAGTCTCGTTGTGGTTATGGCGACGATAAGCGGCATGATATTTGGAGCGATAGTTAAATGAGAAACGATGCTGATAAAATTAAAAAGATCGTCAGGGATGGCTATGCGAAGGCAGTGACACAGAAGTCTTCATGCTGTTCTACTAAATCTTGTTGCGGAGGCATAGACCAAGCTAAAGATATAAGCAAGATCGTCGGCTATAGTGATTCAGAAATAAACGCTGTTCCCGAAGGGGCGAATTTAGGCTTTGGGTGCGGTAATCCGGTTGCGCTTGCCTCGTTAAAAGAAGGCGATGTTGTGCTTGATCTGGGCAGCGGGGCGGGGTTTGACGCATTTTTGGCAGCGCAGAGAGTCGGCAAGACAGGCAGGGTTATCGGCGTTGATATGACTCCGGAGATGCTCGCAAAGGCGAAGGAAAATGCGAAGAAAGGTAAGTATACCAACGTGGAGTTTCGCTTAGGTGATATTGAAAAGCTTCCGGTTGAAGATGATTCTATCGATGTGATCATTTCAAACTGTGTTATTAACCTCTCGCCTGATAAAGAGGAAGTATTTAAAGACGCTTACAGGGTCTTGAAGGCAGGAGGCCGATTGATGGTCTCGGATTTGGTGTTAGCAAAAGATCTGCCACAAGAAATCAAGGACTCTGTCGAGGCGTATGTGGGATGCCTTGCCGGAGCCATTAAAAAAGAGGAATATCTGTGTTGTATTGAACAGGCGGGATTCCAAGATATCAAAATTATAAGCGAATCGAGTTATCCGGTAGATGCCATGTTTGATGATCTTGAGGCCGCTCAGGACGCGATAGTAAGTGTCAAAGTCGCGGCGGTTAAAAAATAACGGAGGCATAAAATGAAAATCGAAATATTAGGTGTCGGTTGTCCCAAATGCAAACAGCTTACCGCTAATGCTGAGGCGGCTGTCAAGGAGCTGAACATTCAGGCGGAGATTGGGAAAATTACGGATATCGACAAGATTACTGAATATGGAGTGATGATGACTCCGGGCCTTGCGGTCGATGGAACAGTGGTTTCAGCGGGCAAGGTATTGAGCAAAGACGAGATCAAAAAGATTTTATCGAAATAAGGGAGGACATTAATGGGCAATTGCATGTGTCAAGAGGCGGGTGTTTTGATATTTCCGTGCTCCGGCGGGTCGGATGTGGGCGAACTGTCTGACCGCGTAGCTCGCAAGATGGCCAAATGCGGGCAGGCGAAGATGTTTTGTCTGGCTGGTGTTGGGGCGCATATCCCGGGGATGATTGAGTCAACAAAGGCGGCGAATAAAATTATCGCTATCGACGGATGTCAGGTTTTATGTTCGAAAAAGATTCTTGAACACGCTGGATTCAATCCAATTTCTTTTAATCTTAAAGAAATGGGATTTGAGAAAGGCAAGACTCAGATTACTGAGGAAATTATCGAAAAAGCGGCTAATAAAATTTCAGGAGGTAAAAGTGAAGAGACTTCTTCTCGTAATTCTGGCGGCTGTTGCGGTAATTAGCTCCGCGATAGCCTTCGCGGCAGATAGCAATTCAGTGAAAGTCATAGCGTATTATTTTCATGGGTCATTCCGTTGCCCCACGTGTATGAATATGGAGAAGTATTCAAGGGAAGCGATTGATTCAAATTTCAAAGACGCTCTTGCTTCAGGCAATCTTGAGTTCAAGGTTGTTGATGTGGAGGAGCGCGGCAACGAGCATTTCGTGAATGACTATAAGCTATATACCAAAACGCTTATCCTCTCGATGATCAAGGATGGTAAGGAAGTTAAATCAAAAAATCTTGATAAGATTTGGGAGCTCGCCCGCAATAAGCAGAAATTCATCGAGTACGTTGCCGGAGAAGTGAACGCTTTTATGAAGGACGCTCGATAATGGAATTATTAATCGCTTTCGGTTCGGCATTATGGCTGGGGATATTGACCTCGATCAGCCCTTGTCCTTTGGCCACGAATATCGCGGCGGTGTCGTTTCTTTCAAAGAAGATAGCCCATCCATTTATGGTGTTTGTATCCGGGCTCGCCTATACGCTGGGCAGGATGGCTGCTTATGCGGTTCTTGGCTGGATCATTATAAGTTCTCTTTTAAGCGTGCCGCAGGTGGCTCAGTTTTTGCAGAAATACATGGTTAAGGCTTTAGGCCCTCTACTCATAATCACCGGATTATTTTTGCTGGAAGCGCTTACGATAAAATTGCCCGGCGTGGCGTTATCTCAAAAGCATCACAATAAGCTGGTGGAGTCCGGCGCACCGGGGGCTTTTCTTTTGGGCCTTATCTTCGCCCTGGCGTTTTGTCCGGTTTCAGCGGCGTTATTCTTCGGAAGTCTTATTCCTCTGGCGCTTAATAGTAAGGCGGGAACTTTGCTGCCGTTTATTTACGGTGTAGGGACAGGGCTTCCGGTCTTGATATTCGCTATTGCTATTGCATTAGGCGTCACTTCAATGAGCCGCTGGTTTAGTAAGATCACAAAGCTTGAATACTATACCCGCAGGATCACCGGAGGGATTTTTATTCTTGTCGGGTTGTATTACGCGGGGATTTACATCTGGAAATTGTTTTAAGGTAGACGGTGGAAATAGACAAAGATAAGCGTTACGAAATAATAGTTTTTTCTAATCAAGAGGAAGGCCTGAAGGCCCAAAGGATACTGGTTACAAAAGGCATAGGTTTTAAACATATTTCGACATTAGCGGTTGTGGTGCCCGGATCCGAGCGGCAGATGATCTGTAAAACTCTTATCGATGAAGGCGCTTCGATAAGCGGTTATTATGATTTCCTCTACCGTGATTATGAAGATGATTTTTTTAGGAAGGCAGAGAGTTACAAGGCATCCGACAAGGGCGGTGAATTTTTAAAGAATATCACATTGTGTTATGTCGCGCCCTGTATGGCTGATGAGAAGAAGATACGGCTGATCGCGTATTTTGACCGCAACATAACAGAAATCCTGCCGTATCTGAATGCAGTTATAAAAAGAGCTTCGTATAATAAAAACGCTTCTACATTAACCTACGCAAAAGAAAAGCGCCTTATTAATCTATATAATGTTAAGGTAACGATTGCCAAGGCTGACGACATTATTGACGCATGGGTTGTGCTGGATGAGATCAAAAGACTTATTAACGATACTTATAGCCAAAAGGACAGCATAAAACCCAGTTATGAAGAAAAGATCAAGGTAACCGCTCTTCAAATTTACGGCTGGCTCCCGAAGACAAATTGCAGGGCTTGCGGCGAAGCGACGTGTCTTGCTTTTGCGTGCAGGCTTTTACTGGGAGAACAGAAACTTTCAAAATGCGTTCCATTGTCAACAGAACAAAAATTTGCGGAGAATAGAGAGATTATGCAAGAGATGGCAGAAGCATTAGGCGTCGCTTGATAAGGATAAGGAGGCAGATATGGGCGAAGGTATTGTTAAAAAACTATCATTCTTGGATAGATTCCTGACTCTATGGATATTTTTAGCTATGGCGACCGGTGTGCTCTGGGGATATTTCTATCCTTCGGTCGTCGGTTTTTGGAATAAATTCCAAGTCGGAACTACTAATATTCCGATTGCCATAGGACTGATCCTTATGATGTACCCGCCGCTTGCCAAGGTGCGTTATGAGGACCTTGGAGATGTGCTGCGCGATAAAAAGGTGCTTATTTTATCGCTTATACAGAACTGGATCATCGGTCCTGCGCTCATGTTTGTCCTGGCAATTATATTCCTCAGGGGATATCCGGAGTATATGGTCGGGCTTATCCTTATCGGCATTGCCAGGTGCATTGCCATGGTGATCGTTTGGAATGAGCTTGCCAGGGGGGATACGGAATATTGCGCCGGCCTGGTCGCTTTCAATTCTTTTTTTCAGGTAATATTTTATTCAGCGTATGCCTGGTTCTTCATTACGATCGCCCCTACATGGTTCGGGCTTAAGGGCATGGTTGCGCCGGTATCCATGGCACAGATCGCGCACAGCGTGTTTATTTATTTGGGCATTCCTTTTATCGCGGGTATGCTGACGCGTTTTGTTGTGATTAAAATAAAAGGTAAAATCTGGCATCATGAAAAATTTATCCCTCGCATCAGCCCTTTGACATTGATAGCGCTATTATTCACCATAGTCGTTATGTTCTCTATGAAGGGCGAATATATCGTTAAGATACCCCTGGATGTCGTAAGGATCGCGATACCGCTTCTTATTTACTTTGTTATTATGTTTATCGTTTCATTCTATATGAGCAGTAAGGCCAGGGCCGGCTACGCCAAGAGCGCGACACTTTCGTTTACTGCGGCAAGTAATAACTTTGAGCTTGCGATCGCTGTGGCCGTCGCGGTGTTCGGGATAAATTCAGGGCAGGCGTTTGCCGCGGTCATTGGGCCGCTGGTCGAAGTGCCGGCGCTCATCGGGTTGGTCAATGTGGCGCTCTATTTCAAAAGGAAGCATTTTGGTGAATAAGAAAAAAGTTCTATTTCTTTGTACGGGTAATTCCTGTCGTAGTCAGATGGCAGAGGGGTTTTTACGTTCTCTGGCCGGCGACAAGTTTGAGGTATTTAGCGCAGGTGTAAAGCCGACGCAGGTTAATCCGTTGGCTATAAAAGTAATGGCCGAGGCAGGTATAGATATATCTAAACACAGATCTAAATCCGCGATGGAATTTATCGGCCAACAGTTTGATTATGTGATTACGGTGTGCGACAATGCCAGGCAGACATGCCCAATCTTTCCCGGTAAGTATGAAAAAATCCACTGGGACCTGGAAGATCCGGCAGAGGCGCAGGGTAGCGAGGAAGAACGAATGGTGGTATTTAGAAAAATACGAGATGAGATAAAAAAAAGAATTGAAGAATGGAATAGATGATAGGCGTGGCAAGAAAGAGCGCAAATAAGAAAATGCTCAAGCATGGAGCGGTTGCCATTTGCAAAAAAGCGTGATATACTTTTTCTGCGGTCTTTATAACCATGAGGTGTGATGAGATTTAAAAATAAAATATTAATAGTAGGCTTCGGATCCGTCGGAAAATGCGCCCTTCCCGTACTTCTCGAACATATCGATGTCCCATACCAGAATATAACCATCGTAGATTTCGCCGATAAACGCGCCGCCCTTGCCCCCTGGATAAAAAAAGGCATACGATATTCCCAGGAAAAGATCACTCCTTTGAACTTTACGAAGGTGCTCTCAAAATATGTCAGCGCAGGAGGGCTTATAATAGACCTTTCCTGGAACATCGAGTGCACCGATATGCTTACCTGGTGTCACAATAACAAGGTATTCTATGTGAATACCTCTGTCGAGGAATGGGATCCGTACGCGGCCATCTACAATAAGAGCCCTTTTAAAAAATCACTCTATTATAAGCAGATGGAGATCCGCGACATGATCGCGAGATGGAACAACGGCGCGATAACGGCCGTGTTGGACCATGGCGCGAATCCGGGGCTCATCTCGCATTTCGTGAAGAAGGGCCTCGTGGACCTGGCCGGCAGGATGCTGGAGGATAATGCCGTGCCGAAGACCGAAAAAAAGAAGATAGAACAATGCCTGCATGAGAAAGATTTTCCGCGGCTTGCCATGGAGACGGGCGTCAAGGTAATACATTGCAGTGAGCGCGATACCCAGATAAGCGGCAGGCCCAAGGAAGTGGACGAGTTCGTCGGGACGTGGAGCATAGAGGGGCTGCGCGAAGAGGGGACGGCCCCGGCTGAAATGGGCTGGGGCACGCACGAGAAGAAGCTCCCCAGGCACGCGCACGTGCCACCGTACGGCCCGAAGAACCAGATCTTCCTGTCGCAGATGGGGATGAATACCTGGGTCAGGTCATGGGCTCCTTACGGCGAGATAGTGGGAATGGTCATAAGGCACGCCGAGGCTTTTTCGATCTCCGACTACCTTACGGTAAGGAAAGGCAACAAGGTAATATACCGCCCGACGGTGCATTACGCTTACATGCCGTGCGACGCTACGATAGCGTCTCTCCATGAGCTCCGCGCCAGAGGCTATGAACTGCAGCCGAAGCAGAGGATAATGGGCGACGAGATAACAGGCGGAGAAGATACGCTGGGAGCCCTGCTGATGGGGCACAGGTATAATTCGTGGTGGACCGGTAGTGTCTTAAGCATAGAAAAGTCGCGGAAGCTGGTGCCCGGCCAGAACGCGACTACCGTTCAGGTGGCTATCGGAGTGGTCTCGGCTGTCATGTGGGTGATCGAGAACCAGGGTAAAGGCGTATGCCTGCCCGACCACCTGCCGCATGACTATATATTGAAGATAGCCATCCCGTATCTCGGGAAGTTCGTTTCAGGGCCTGTCGATTGGACGCCTTTCAAGAACTACCAGATATTTTTCAAGGAAAATCCAGAGCTCTATCTGGATAAGAAAAACGTCTGGAGCTTCCAAAACTTCCTTTGCCGCTATTAGATCCGCTTATTATTGATGCGGGTGATGGTGCTCATGCGCTTGATGGTGCGCCGGGGGTTGGTATGCCTTATGTAGAGCGCTGTTCCTTATCCCGTAAGAGAAATAGACCACAAGGCCTAAGATAAGCCATATTACAAAACGCACCCAGGTAACGCCCGGCAGTCCGGTCATGAGGAAGATACACGACGCGACGCCAAGTAGCGGCGTCACGGGGCTGAAGGGCACTTTGAAGGTGCGGTGCCTGGACGGGTCCTTTACGCGGAGTATTATTATCCCGAAGCATACCAGGACGAACGCGAAGAGCGTGCCTATATTCGTGAGGTCGACCATTTCGTCGATATTCGTGAAGGCGGCGATGGACGCGATGAGTATCCCTACGGTGATCGTCGTGACGTGAGGTGTTTTGAATTTCTTGTGGACGCGCGAGAAAATTCCCGGCAAGAGCCCGTCGCGGGCCATCGAGAAGAATATCCTCGATTGCCCGAGCTGCAGGACGAGGAGGACGGCGATGTGCGCTACGATAGAACCGAAAGCGACGATGATAGCGGCCCAGCCGAGGTTTATGTGCTGCATGGCGAGCGTCAACGGTTCCGCCTTCTCGTGGGCGAGCGCCGTCTTTAATTGCGCGAACGGCACTATCCCGGTAAATACCGCCGCGACCAATATATAGATGATGGTGCAGATGATAAGCGACCCTATTATTCCGATCGGCATATCACGTTTGGGGTTACGCGTCTCCTCGGCCACGGTCGAGACGCAATCGAACCCTATATAAGCGAAGAACGCTATGGCCGCGCCCGCTTTTATTCCCGCGAAACCATTAGGAGCGAACGGCACCCAATTCTGCGGTTTTACGAAGAACGACCCCAGCGCTACGAAGAAACCGAGTACAAGCAATTTTACCGTGACCATCGCTATATTGAAACGCGAGCTCTCCTTTATGCCGCGGACGAGTATCACGGTCAGGAGAAGGACGATGATGAACGCGGGGACGTTGCATATGAGCGGGAATCCTAATATGTTGGGCGCGTTGTGCACAGCGTACCAGGCCTTCTGCATCGCCGGATTGAGCGCTTCGAAAGCGACGCCGCTGTTTAACAGGTCGGAGGCTTTTACAAAACCGTGTATGGCCGACCGGTAGTCGATAGTGGCCCACGCCGGAAGAGAAATTCCGAAACCGTTAAGTAACGCCGTGAAATAACCGGACCAGCTTATCGCGACCGCGATACTTCCGACGCAATATTCCAGCATCAGGTCCCACCCGATTATCCACGCTATGAGTTCGCCGAATGTGGCGTATGAATAAGTATACGCGCTGCCGGAAATAGGGACGAGCGAGGCGAATTCCGCGTAGCAGAGCGCCGCGAAGCAGCACGCCACCGCGGTGATCGCGAAAGAGAGCATTAGGGCGGGCCCGGCGCCGGGACGGAGACTGTCGCCCGCGGCAGCTGTGCCGACGGTCGCGAATATTCCCGCGCCTATAATGACGCCGATACCGAACAGGATGAGCTCGAACGGGCCGAGGGCCTTCTTGAGCTTATGCTCGGGGTCGTGGCTTTCAGCCAGGATCTGGTTAAGGTCTTTAAGTTTGAATAGCCTGCGCGCCAGGTTTTTCATCGCTAGCGGATATTCTACTAAAAAAGACACGTTTTTTAAATAAAAAACTCGTCCTTTTTAATTTTCTTGACCATATGAGGATCAGGCGTTATGATAACCGTTAATGAGAGAAATATTGTTCCTTATATTAGGACTTTCGGCCGGTACGCTCTCCGGCTTGTTCGGGATCGGAGGCGGCGTCATATTGATACCGGGCCTTGTCTTCCTGGCGGGATTGACACAGCATGAAGCTCAAGGCACGACGCTTGCCATATTGCTCCTTCCAATAGGGCTTCTTGCCGTCCTGCGATATTATAAGGGCGGCCATGTCAACCTGTATATCGCGTTATTCATCTGCGTAGGATTTTTTATCGGCGGGCTTCTCGGCGCGAATATCGCCGAAGGCATATCGAATCTCGTATTGAGAAGGGCCTTCGGGGCATTTTTGCTGATAGTCGCGTTCTATACCATATTCTCGAAATGATCATGAAAAATATTATTTTTACGCTGATCGCCACCGTCCTGGTATTCGCGGCGGCCGAAGGGGCGAGCAGGCTATTTGTCCATCCGGGCTCGTATGATTTCATAGAGCGGCGCGCTATGGAGCAGAGCCTGAAACATAATAAGGCCGGCGGAGAAATACGTATACTCCTTTTCGGCGAATCGACCATGTTCGGCGGCTCCCTCTATCCGTATTCGACGATAGACAAGTGGCTGAAGATGTATCTTGCCGACCTCCTTCCCGAAGAGGAATATAAGCGCGTAACGGTGATGAATTTCGCCAGGCTTGGCGTGGACAGCCGGTTTGTATCGACCGCTTTTATCGACCTCATCCCTTACAAGCCCGATCTCGCCGTCTTTTACACCGTCCACAACGATTTTATACAGCCGGGCAGCCGGCGCGTCCTGCTCGGCGGGGAATCGCCCGCAAAAGAACGCAGAGAATATTTTAGGCGCCTCCGCAAAAAGAGCGCTTTTCTCAATCTCTTAAACAGGCTTATTATCAGGTGGAAGATGTATCGCAGCTCGATAAAGGACGCCAGGGCAAAGAGCTCCGACGATTGGTATCTTGAAGGGGACGCGGGTGACGGCATCTGCAAAAATGAATCCGACCTCCTGCGGCCGGACTCGCCGGGTTACGAAGTCATTAAAAAGAATTTCGAAAATAATATCAACAGGATCATTTCCGCAGGCGCCCGGAACTCGATACCGGTAATATTTTTCGAAGGGTTGTCGAAATGGAAGGGTTATGAGCCGGTGAGGCCCTTCCACGGGAGACTCATGACCCCGGAGCTTCTGGCCGCATGGTCGAGAGGCTTCGACACGGCCGAAGCGGACTTCCGTCTCGGGCAGTATGAGAGCGCGCTTAAGATGTACGCCGCCTGTAAAGAGGCGGATCCGGAGTACGCGCTTACTTATTACAGGATGGGACAATGCTTTGAAGGCCTGAGGCAGTTCAGCCGCGCCAATGAATATTACGCGACGGCTAACGATAAAGACCATTACCCGATACGCGCGCCGGCGTTCGTCAACCGGGTATATGAAAAACTGCGCCTCTCGAGGGTCCCGCGGGTCTATTTCATAAGAACCCAGAAATTATTCGAAGAACGCTCTCCTGACGGCATAATAGACGACAGCCTGGTCATAGACCAGATCCATCCCACTATCGAAGGGCAGGCGATGATGGCGCTTGAATTGGCCAGGACGATTTACGATAACGGCCTTTTAATCCCGAAAGATAAGTGGCGATGGGACCGGCTGCGGAGCGCGGCGGAGATGAAGAAGTCCCTTCGCCTGGATGAGGATGCGGAATTCGATATATGCCTGGCATCGGCAGGTTATGTGGCAAGAGCCTACTCAAAGGCTGCCGAATTTTTAGAGCAGGCCGTAAAGATAAGGCCGCGTTCCGTATTCGCCAGAAGTTGGCTCGCATGGTCGTATTGGAAAGACGGCAGTAAGGCAAAGGCCGTCAACCTGTATAATGAGCTTTACCGGAAAGCCCCGGACAAGGCTTCGGTATTTTTGGACAAATACCCCGAGATAAGGAAAGCGCTCCCCATATAATAGCCGCCCGTTACTGCCGGCAATCTTCGACAAAGGGAACTTTTCAGCCGCTTCAGGCTGTCTAAAGTAGTGAAAGGCGCGCATGAACAATATATCGCAGGAGCTCCTCGCGAGGGCTTCGAACGGCGACATGGGAGCGTTCGAGGAGATATATAAAGCCTCTTCGGGGTTTGTCTATAACGTATGCCTCAGGATAACGCAGGATATACCCGACGCGGAAGAGGCGACGCAGGATGTTTTTTTGAAGATTCACAGGAACCTGAAGGATTTCGCGTTCCGGTCATCTTTCAAGACATGGATATACAGGATAGCTGTCAACGCGGCGATTAACAGGTACAGGGTCTCAGCGAGGAATAGAGGAAGATATTTAAGCTATGACGAGGGGAGCGGGAACGACGCATTTCCGGTGGAAAGCCAGGTGTATGAATCTGCCGACAAGGAAGAGCGTAAAGCGATGGTCGACTCGCTCCTGTCGAGCTTAAGCGCGGAGTTAAGGTCATGCATAGTGTTGAGGGAGATAGAGGGCATGGATTATAAAGAGATAGCCAGGACCCTGGATATACCTATAAATACGGTCCGCTCGAGATTAAAGAGGGCGAGGGAAAAGCTGCTTATATATGCGGCGGGGGGAGGCGGTAGATCATGAGGTGCAAAGAGATCCGTGAGTTGATCATGACCGATTATCTGGACGGAGAGCTGAAGGGCAAGACGCTCGAAGAGGTAAGGCTCCATATAGAAGGATGCGCGGAGTGCCGCGCGATCGAGATACGCCTTAAGGGGCTGGGCGCGTCTTTAAAAAAGGCTGTTCCAGCCGAGCCGAGAGGCGAGGTATGGGAGCGCATCCGCGCAGATCTGACCTCCGGAAAGGCGTACCGGCCCGGGATATTCGCGGAAGCCCGGGAGGGCCTTAGGGCGTTTCTGCTGGGGCCGAGATTTGTTTTTGCGAGGACGGCCGCGGTTGCCGCTGTGGTCGTCATCATGCTCGTAAGCTCGATGTGGCTGCGGGGCAGTACGACGATAAGCGGTGAGGACGCATTTATTACATACCTTTCGAACGGCACGGCCGACGCCGGGCAGGATTTCGGGACGTCCATTGAGGAATATTTCCTTTAGGGAGGTGAATTGATATGAAGAAGATAGCAAGTGTTCTGATGGCTATTTTCGCGGCTTTTGCGGTGTTTACATCGAGTGTATACGCCTATGATAAAGGATGCGGCAGCGAAAAGACGCATATGGGGAAGAAATGGGAGAGCCTGACGAAAGAGCTCGGCCTGACGCCGGAGCAGGACCGGAAGCTCGAGGCCAACCGCAAGGCGCAATTCGAAAAGATGAAAGGCTTCCGCAAGGCGATGAAAGAGAAGGGGGATGAGCTGGCGAAGGCGCTGGAGAACCCCGCAGCTACGCGCTCGAGCGTAGAGCCAATCGCCGCCGGGATGAAGGCGCTGGAGTCGCAGTCGGTCGACCAGAGGATCGACGGTATCTTTTCCGTGAAAGAGATACTGACGCCAGAGCAGTTCGCGAAGTTCAATTCGCTTATGGAGAAGAAGAGGCTTGAGCGCAAAGAGCGGGGCAGAGGCGGCTGGGAGCGTTAATAGAAGTACCGGTAATGAGACGGAAGATGGCGTGGTTATATTCGCTATCTTCCGTCTTTTTTATACCCGCAAATAATATTCTGATTTATATTATTTATGATATAATATGAAAACATACCTATAATAACAGGAGGAGCCATGGCCAGTTTCGAGGATTTTAAAAAACTGGAATTCAAGACAGCGAAGATAAAAGAGGTGAACGACCACCCTAATGCCGACAGGCTATACGTGATAATGCTCGACGTGGGGGATAAGACAAAACAGGTCGTTGCAGGCATAAAGAACGCGTATAAGAAAGAGGATCTCGTCGGTCGCCAGGTCGTCCTGGTCGATAATCTCGATCCGGCTATGCTGCGCGGCGTGGAGAGCCAGGGCATGATACTGGCCGCTTCCGACGATAAGGGGATGGCGATAGTGACGCCCGACAAAGAGATGACGCCGGGGAGCGTCGTAAAGTAAAGTTTTGCGCGTCTGTCCTCCTTCGCTCTTCAGAGTGAGATTATGGTAGAGCTTCGGCGGGACTGGGCGCCGGAGTAAGAATGGAGCGCCTGTAGCTCAGTTGGATAGAGTATCTTCCGCCTATGCTGCACAGAAAAACAACACATGGCGGATCCGCCATGAATAGTTTTGAGTTGGGTTTAGGCGGAGGCTACGAACCAGAGTATGTTTTATGTATAACGTGTATGCGTTGCTTAGTCTAAAAAATGGCAAGAGATATATCGGCTTTACGTCCAAAACTCCGGAGTTGAGGTTGAAAGAGCATAACAAGGGATGCAACAGTTGGGCTCGCCAGAATAGGCCATTTGAACTTATTTATATGGAAGAGTGTGATACTTCAAAAGAAGCGAGAAATAGAGAAAAATTTCTCAAATCAGGTCAAGGTAGAAGGGAAATAGACAATGTTTTGCGCGCCCGTAGCTCAACTGGATAGAGTAACTGGCTACGAACCAGTAGGTTGGCCGTTCGAGCCGGCCCGGGCGCGCCACTCTTGAAGAACATATATGACCAGGATCGACGAAATATACATGACGGAGGCTTTGAGGGAGGCAAAGAAGGCCTTTGAAAAGGACGAAGTCCCCGTCGGAGCTGTAATAGTCCACAGCGGCAGGGTAATAGCCAGGGCACATAACCAGATAAAGATGCTGAAGGACCCTACGGCGCACGCCGAGATGATAGCGGTCACGCAGGCCGCATCTTATCTGGGAAGCGAACGGTTGCTTGAGAGCGCGATCTATGTTACTATTGAGCCTTGTGCGATGTGCGCGGGCGCCCTTATCCTGGCAAGGGTGAATAGGTTGTGTTTTGGGGCCCCCGATGCTAAGACGGGCGCGTTCGGTTCCGTCCTGGATATCAATAAGAAGAAGCTGAACCACAGGATATCGGTAACAAAAGGCGTGTTGGAAGAAAGATGCGCCGGGATATTGAAAGAGTTCTTTAAGAAGAAACGAAATACAAAGTCTTTTTAGATGTAGTCCCTCGCATCATGAATTAGGCAATATATGCTCGGGACGATTTACCTCAAGTTAAATGACAGTAAATCGGAGAGATCGCCTAGTGGTCTAGGGCAGCGGTTTGCTAAACCGCCATGCGCTTGAAAAGGTGCATCGAGAGTTCAAATCTCTCTCTCTCCGCCATTTTTTTGGTGAACCCTCCGACGAGAGCCATAGCTAGTTTTGGCTTGCGCAGAAGGGGATTCGAATTACGGATAAATATTTGTTAAGTGGAAAAATTATTATGCTGAAAAGGGATGAACAATGCAGTTCTCGGTAGTCATCCCGGCCCGAAATGAAGCTGAGCGTATCGGTGCATGTCTGGAGTCAATTTTACCGCATCCCAATCCTATACGGGGCAGACCGAGATCATAGTTGTGCTCAACCGATGTACAGACTCTACAGGAGATATCGCGCGAAAATACGGCGCACGTATTGTCAATGATTCCGAATTTGGGGTCATCCTACAAGAGGGCACTCTACAAGATGGACGCGAAATTTAAGATTCTAGGCTGTCCCTAAATAGGATGGCTCCAAAGCATATATCTTCTGCCGCCCCAACTTGAGGTCACAAATTGTGACCTCAAGATTGTAAGTTCTTGCCTCTTATCTGAAATATTATGCTCTCAATCTTCTCGATCGACACAAGCTTCATTATTATTCCTCCTTCTGTTATATGCACAAAAAATCCCGCCCGAATCTTTAAAAATTCAAGCAGGATCTAGTACTCTATTACAGACGCGAACCCAATATATCATATAGCATATTTTTGCCAAGAAAATTCAGCCTTGTGTTAGAGTAAATACATTGTATAATATCACCAATAACCCGGGTTAAGTCCAAAAAGGGCAGGTTTAATCGCGTCCCCCGTGGACCTGGTTCCGAAGCCACGGGTTGGCCGCAACCGGCTAATGCTTGTTTATTGCTGGGGAAAGTAATATAATATCAGTCGGAAAAGGCGGTTTTTTAACCTGGGGGATATCATGAAAAGGCTTTTTATTTTTATTATGGCAGTATCGATGCTCATCGCCGCGGACGTGTTCGCTGCGGGGATCGACGAATTGATGCCGGTACTTAAGCAGGTGAAGCAGAGTATCAACGCTACGTTGTCGGAAATAGACAAAGATCTCGCCTCCGCGGCGAAGCAGCTGTCTGTCGTGGACCTGAAAGGGGAGGCCGCGCGGAAGATATTGAACGACTTGCGCAAATTCCGGCCTTATGTGGTAAATTGCTCTATTATTGACGCGAACGGTTTAAAAATTACGGTTGAACCGCAGACATACCAGAAGTATGAAGGCGCCGACAGGGCGGAACTGCCGTCGGTGATCAGGCTGCTGAAGGACAAAAAGCCTGTGGTGAGCGACGTCTACTATGCGGCAGAAGGCATTAACGCTATAAGCATAGGTTATCCCATATTTTCAGATAAGGGCGAATTATTAGGGGCTGTCAGGATGCTTATAAGACATGAATTGTTCCTGAAACCTATGGTCGAGGGCAAGCCCTGCATGATATGGATAATGCAGCCTAACGGACTCCTTATGTACGATCCGGACCCCGGAGAGACAGGCAAGAATATATTTACCGACCCGCTCTTTAAACCGTTTGAGGACCTGGTCTCTTTTTCCAAGACCGTCGCGTTATCTAATAGCGGCGCGGGGTCATATGATTTTTACGCTAACGGGCTTCAGGACAAGACGCTTACCAGGAAGATGGCGGTCTGGGATACCGTCGGGCTGTACGGCACCGAATGGCGGGTTATAGCGGTGGATATTGAAAGGACGCTGGAAGAAAAACAGCTTGCCTCCGCTGCCCAAATAAAGGATTAAACAGGAGGAAAGCATGTCGGAACAACAGACTGCCGAGCGCCGTCATTACTTAAGACATCCGTTGAACTTTCCGCTCGAATATAAGGTGTTGGAAAAAGGCTCGCCCGGACAGCTTAAAGGAGTGCGGTCCTCGACGCTCAATATAAGCCACGCCGGGTTGATGTTCTCGGCTAAGCAGCCGGTAGATATCAAAACTGTGATAAGGATAAAGATGCCGGTCCAGTCGAAGGTGTTCAATATAAAGGCCGAGGTCGCCCACTGTGATAAGGACGAGGAGACCGGCCTTTACAACATAGGCGTGTCGTTCCGCAGGTTCAGCGATGCGTTTAAGACTAAGCTTGTCGAGCAGATATACCTGATAATAGAATACCGCGACATACGCAGCCTCCAGCTAGGCAGGGATATGTCGCTCGAAGAGGCGTCGAGGGAATGGATAAAACGTTATTCGGAGAGGTTCAAGAAGCTCTACTGGTGATGTGGTTGGTTGCAAAAAAAAGGAGGCAGGAAGATGAAGAAACTGGCGGTTATATTAGCGGCGGCGGCAGTGGTTTTAGTGTCGATGCAGGTATTTGCCGATGACGGCGGCGGCAAGTCGATATTCCAGTCGATGTATGACGCAATGAACGTGCCGTGCAAGGCGCCGGCTAAGAGTGAGAGCGCGGATGTAAAAGAGGCTAAGAAAGAGATTGAGGCGGTGAAAAAAGTGCAGATATTTCAGAATATGGCCGACGGGATAAAAGAAGGGTCCGCGAAAGCGAAGCAGATGTCGTTGCGCACACGTACGAAATAAGGTCGCCTACGAAGCACCTACGAGGTGTGACGGGTCTAAGTAATCACTCCTCGTAGGTGAAATACGGTTCGCAGTAGCAAGATTGTAGCAAGAAGGTGCTTCGGCAGCTAAGGCTGTCTCAGCATCGCTTGCCGGAGTAAGATTGTAGCAAGCGGAGGAGTGGCAGAGCGGTTGAATGCGGCGGTCTTGAAAACCGTTAGAGACGTAAGTCTCTCGAGGGTTCGAATCCTTCCTCCTCCGCCAGTTTTCGCCATAGACTAAGTCACGCGAAAATTGATCCCGAGTAGCTATGGTTAGACCGAGGCTACGAGGGACTACCGCTAAAAGGACGCTATTAAATAGTGTTAAGCAGACGTCAAAAAGGTACGCCCTATAGGCTGTTCCCAAACAGGATGGCCCCAATAACACAATGCAAATATAGCTGTCTGTATTGATGTGGCTATGTTAGGAGAAAAGTGATGATTAAATTCAGCCCGTATCAGGTCGTAGCGGCCCTGGGCTCATTACTGCTCGTTGTTTCCGGGATAATGCGGTTTTCTCAATCCGGCAGTCCGAAAGAAATTCTTATCGGGTTACTTTATTTTGCCGCCAATATTATTATATTTTGCTTTTAGATAGCGCGTTTCGGGAAACAGCCATGGAAATTTACGATAAGATAGCCGAGAGTTACACCAGGCAGAGCCTTTCCGACGTTAAAAGGCGCCTTACTGTCGATTATACTTTTTTAAACTTGATCGGGGACGTGCGGGGAAAAAACGTGCTGGATCTTGCCTGCGGAGACGGGCATTACTGCCGCCCGTTGAAGCGCTCCGGGGCGGCCGAGGTGGTCGGAGTGGATATTTCAAGCAGGATGATAGATCTTGCAAAAAACGGAGAGAAGAAGAACCCATTAGGCATCAGGTATGAATGCATGGATGCGCTGAAACTGCCTGTTGTAGGCAAGTTCGATATCGCGCTGGGCTCGTTCCTCCTGCACTACAGCAGGACAAGAGACGAGCTTTTTGCCATGTGCAGGAATATCTACGCTAATCTTAGGGATGGCGGAAGATTTGTCGGAGTAAATGACTCTCCCGACAAGCCGCTGCAATCGGATCCAAGATATGGCATCACCAGGACCTGCGAAGACCCGGTTAAGGAGGGATCCATTATCAAGGTCACGTTATACGAGGATGGTAAACCGGCGTGTGTTTTCGATAACTATCATTGGGCGAGGAAGACCTACGAAGACGCTTTTATTTCCGCCGGTTTCAAAAATATCATGTGGCACGGGCTGAAGGTATCTCAAGAGGGCCTCGATAAATTCGGATCCCGATTCTGGGAGCCATACCTGAAGCAGCCGGGAGTGGTCATTTTTGAATGCGGCGGATAATATGAAGCACAGATTAAATCCTGAATATATGAAGCTGGCGGTTAAGGCGGCCCAAAAAAGCATCAAGACTTTGGGCGGAGGCCCTTTCGGCGCCTGCGTAGTCAAGTCCGGTAAAGTGGTGGCTGTCGCCGGGAACACTGTATTTAAGGAAGACGCTACCTGCCATGCGGAAGTCAATGCCATAAGGATAGCCTCGAAGAAGCTTAAGTCATACGATCTTTCGGGATGTGTCATGTATACCACTACAGAGCCGTGCCCGATGTGTTTCAGCGCCATACACTGGTCCGGGATAGGCCTCGTCATATTCGGCTCCAGGATAGCCGACGCGGCAAAGGCCGGGTTTAACGAGCTTTCCATATCCGCGAAAAAGATGAAAAAAGAGGGCGGGAGCAGAGTTAAAATATGCCCGGGTTTTCTTGCAAAGGATTGCGGGAAACTGTATAAAGAATGGGAAGCCCTGGAAAAAGGGAGGGCCGGCCTGATAGACCATAAATCTCCTTATTTCAAGTAAAATGCCGACAGCAAAACTGAATAATATATTCCTATATTACGAGATCTACGGCAAGGACCATCCGCTATTATTGATATCGGGCGTTAACTCGGATAACGCGAGCTGGTCCGGTGTGCGCGGAAAGCTGGCGAAGCATTTCCGCGTCATAACATTCGATAATCGCGCCTCCGGCAGGAGCGATGACCCTGGTAAAAAATTCACGATTCGCGACATGGCCGATGACGCGATAGGTCTCCTTGACCATTTGCGGATAAAGAAATGCCATTGTATTGGCCATTCGATGGGCGGTTACATCGCCCAGGAACTGGCTATAAATTATCCGGAGCGCGTCGAAAAACTTGTGCTCGAAGCCACCGCCCCTGTCTCATCGGCCCGCAATAATATGTTATTGAACGATTTTTTAAACCGCTTCGAAAAAGACCGCGATAACGAAGCGTTGATGCGGTCGTGGGCATACTGGTCGTTCTCTCCGAAAACATTCGAACGTAAAAGTTATATAGCGGCATTCGTAAAATACGCGTCGACTTATCCGTATTCGCAATCGGCCGAAGGGTTCAAAAGTCAGATAGGAGCCGTCGCTTTATTTGACGCGCGCGCCAGGATAAAAAATATTAAAGCCGGGACGCTTGTTGTTATCGGAAGCGACGACATACTCATTTACCCGGCAGAATCGATGAAGCTTGTAAAGGGTGTCAAAGGCAGCGTCCTTGAGAAAATAAAGGACGCCGGCCATTGCGCGCATGTTGAAAAACCCGATCTATTTGCGTCTGTGGTTACGCGATTCTTAAAAAAGTAGTTATTATAACAAGAATAATAGGGACAGCGACCATTTTTCACAAAATAAATAGTCGCTAACCCATTTTTGCAATGGTTATGACGCCGCGATGTACGATATGGGGATGTAATAGGTAGATGCAAAAAATTCGATACGAGATAGATCCTTACAACAGGCTGGTTCTCGACGCTCCCTCAGCGAAAAGCGACCTGCAGAAATTCCGGCAGGTCCTGGACGGCCGGTTCAAGATCGGCCGGAACAACAACCTCTCCTACCATATAAAGGCGCCGCTCGCCTGGCGCGGATGCCTGCCCAACCAGGTCACGCTGAAAGGCGAATGGTCGCTCTCGGACAGCCACGAACTGCGGCTTACCCTGGACAAGTCGTCCAGGGAGACGTTCGGCGACCGGATAACTTTGAAAGGGGACATTTCGGATGTGAGCGATAATTCCATCACATTCGCCGTCGCTGCGACATCGAAGGACGGCAAACAATCGGCTTATAACGTAAGCCTGGGCGGATCATGGAAGGCGGATGAAAATAACCGCCTTACTTTTTATGTAAAGAAGGAAGGCGCCCGGCGCGATATCCTGACCTTCGGCGGCGTGTGGGAAGTAAATAAAAACCACGAGCTGATATATAAGTATGAGAAGGCCTCTCTCATAAAAAAGAAGAGACAGGCCCATACGTTGACGTTCAAGGGGCATTGGGACATAAGGGATGCGCTGCGCCTGTCGTATGCCCTGGGCGGCGCGACGGATTCGACGTTCAATTTCAAGGCGAGCGCCGGTATGTTCAAGGAAGGCACGATCCGTTACGAGATAGGGATAGGCCTGGACGCCTGCCCGGATCCCGTAAGGCGGGTTGTTACGCTGTCCGGCAAATGGAATTTAAAGAAAGACGTGGGCCTCGTCTTCGAAATGGGATTTGGAAATAAGAGAAGACGTGCTATAATATTTGGTGCCGACGCGAGGATTACCGGTAAAGATACGGTATCGTTCAGGCTCAGGAACGCAGCGGATAATAAGGACCTCGGGGTTGAGTTGAAGCTGTCCCATAAGATATTAAAAGGCGACGGAGAGATCTTCTTTCGGGCGCTCGCTTCGCGGCCCGAATCTGCCGTTTACGCCGGCGCCGCGTGGAGATGGTGACAGGATAAAAATATTACAAATACCGCTTGACAGAAAACCGGTCAGATGGTATATTTTTTTACAGGATTTATGTAAACGATTACATTTTAAAAGAGAGGTGACGGCGATGGGCCCGGGAAAGAGCAAGATCAGCCGGATAGTCAAGGCCACAGGTTTTTCTATAGCCACCGTATCCAGGGCATTGAACGAGGGCACGGCGTCTATGGTCAAGCCGCAGACGCGGGACAGGATAATGCGCGCCGCGGAGAAGTTCGACTACATACCCGACAGGGCGGCCAGGTCGCTAAGGAAACAGCATGCGGACACGTTCGGGTTCCTTATAAACTTCGAGATGGATACGATAAGCGGCTACGTGCATGAAGTCCTGGACGGCATCATGGCCGGATTGAAAGGCACCGGGTTCGATCTCAAGATAATTTCGACCAACCACCACAATACTATCGACGGGATAATACGGACGCACGGATTGGACGGCCTCATACTGCCTCACGGCTTTGGCCACGTATTCCGCGATATGGCCTCGGAGAGCGAGAAGCACAAGCATAAGCCGTGGCCGGTCGTCGTCATAAACGACTACCATCCGAAATTCCGCGTGAACCAGTTATACGGCGACAATGAACACGCTGCCCGGTATATGGCCGACTACCTGATCGGCAGGGGATTTAAGAAATTCTTTCTTGTCGGATGCGGCGACGATTCCCCCGACGCGACCGCGAGAAAAAAAGGTTTCCTGGACGCGCTTAATGAGGCTGAGATACGTTTTGACCCGGCGCAGGACGCCGCTAACGGTTATTTTCAGGAGATAGGCGGCTACAAGGCCGCGATCAACCTTTTCAGTAAACGGCCCGACTATCGCGGCGTCGTCTTCTGCGTGAACGACGCGATGGCATTCGGCGTATTACGCGCTGTAGGCGAGGTGGGCCTTAGATGCCCTCAGGAGGTCGTGGTAACGGGCTTTGACGGGATAGCGGCAGGTGAGTTCTCAAACCCCTCCCTTACGACGATAAAGTTCGAGTTATATGAAATGGGAAAAGCCGCGGTCGGGATGCTGAAGGATATAGTTTCCGGCAGCCAGAAGAAGGTCGTAAAGCGTAAATTCCCTTTCAGGCTTATAGAACGGCGTTCAACATAAAAGAAGGAGAGGATATGAAAGTTAAAATCGTAATTCTTTTAACAGCGATTTTTCTTGTTACGGGTGCCGGGATGTCTGATGCCGCCGCGCATAAAGCAAACTATGCGCCGAGGGCCAATACCCTTACGCCTTCGCGTGGGTCTGCCCTGGCGGCGACGCCGGTCAACTTTACGTCTTCATATGCAGACAATAACGGGTATTCGGATATCAAGACGGCGATATGCCAGGTCAATACCTCCACTAACCGCAAAAAGGCTTTCTGCGGTTATTATAACAGGACTACGAACAGGCTGTACCTATATAATGACGCCGGCACAGGGTTTGTGCCCGGAAACGGCGCTCCCGGCTCGGATGTCATCCTGGAAAATTCGTACGCGAAACTCGACTGCTCCCGGACCAGGGTGAGCGCTTCGGGTAAGGTGCTTGTGGTGAACTGGAACGTCACATTTAAAACCCCCGCCGTTTCCAGAACGCCGAAAAAGATATATCTCTATGCGGCCGATTCGAAGAACGCCGCGACCGGATGGGTCCAAAAAGGGACATGGCAGGTCAAGGAAGCCGTTGTGGCACCGGCCGCTGATTTCACCGCAGATCCGGCGAGCGGCGATACCCCGCTTACGGTTCGGTTCACGGATAAGACGACAGGATCCGTTACAAGCCGTTCGTGGGATTTCGGCGACGGCGTCAGGAGCACAGCGACAAATCCGGCCCACGCTTATTCACTCGTGAGCCCGTGGGATGTCGATTATCAGGCCGATGATCTGCCTCAGGACGCAGGGGCAGGATGGACGCGGCATATTCGCGGGACGCCCGAGACCGAATCTATAGAGGCCGGAGTCCTGCATAATAAGTGCAACTATACCGCGGGCCAGGCGGCCTGGTATGACAGGAGCGCCGACTTCTCGGCCGCGTCTCTCTATACGGTAGAGGCCCGTATGCGGCTTGCGTCATTCGCGGGCATTTCATACGGGGCGATGTGCCTCGGCGCCTACGACAGCGTTTACGCCTGGAGGCTCGACATTACGCCCAATAACATCAATCTTGGCTGGAGCGCCGAATATAAAGCGACTTATGAAATGGATACGACCTCCGATTTTCACACGTACCGCGTAAAAGTCCTGAACGGTGTTGTCAGTGTATATGTGGACGGGGTGAGACGGATGACCGCCGATATGAAACACACCGCGGCGCACGGCTATCCTTCGAGCGTATATTTCGGCCAGATAATAGCCTCCGGCGTTGTTTTGCCGTATCCGCCCACGACGCCCGAATACATAGAAGCATACTGGGACCATATTAAGATAGATAATACTTTAAGCCAGCCGCCGTCGCAGCGTTATTATACGGTAGCGCTTACCGCGACCGGTCCTGGCGGTTCGAACACGAAGACCGTAACAAATCGCGTAAATGTGCTTGCCCCCGCCCCCGAGATATTCACTAAAGGCCTTGCAGACGGCGTGGTCAATGAACGCTATGCGGAGACGCTGTACGCGGATAACGGCGTCCTGCCGTATACGTGGTCTGTCGTGAGCGGCTCAATACCTTCGGGGCTCAGCCTCAAAAGCTCGACGGGCGAGATCACCGGATGGCCGAGCGCCGCCGGGGCATACGAATTTATCGTGGAGGCGAGGGACTATAAAGGAAGGACAGATATGCAGGCCATCAGTATAAGCGTTGCGCCATACCCGGCGCTGACAGATTTGCAATTGTTATGGGAAACGGAGGCAAAGTCCGCGGCTTACTTCTATTATGAAGCGCTGTCGAACGGTTTCGTGAAAGACAGCACCATGAACAGTTACTGCGCGAGTATAGGCGCCACCGGGTTCGGTCTCGCCGCGATGTGCGCCATCGCGAACAATAGCCTGATCGACTCCCCGACTTCCCCGTGGAAGATAACCGGCGCGCAGGCGCGCGAAAGGGTCATACAGATCCTAGATAACTGCATCGCGTACCAGAATATGCAGACGGACTACGGCAACGAATACGGTTACGGCGGATTCCTGCCGCATTTTATAGAGTCGGACGGGACGTGTTATGATAACCGTGAGGTTTCCACGGTGGATATGGCGCTCTTCATGGCCGGCGCGGTAACGGCAGGCGAGTATTTCGGCCTCGAGGTCAAGGAGAAGGTCGAGACTATATATAATAAGCTCCAGTGGAGGCTGTTCCTGAACATCTACTCCAAACAGTTCTCGCACGGCTGGGACCCGAAGACGGGCAGTATCATCTCCCAGACCTGGGACAGGCCCGGCGACGAGACGATACTCGTATCGGTGATGGCCCTCGGCAAGGAACCGGACGCGATGGACTTCCTCGAGACTATGTACAGCTGGCCGCGCACCGTGCGCCGGTACGGCGGGTACGATGTGGTGAACTCGTATTTCGGCTCGCTCTTCACGTATTTCTTCGCGCACTGTTTTATAGATTTCCAGGGCCTGGGACAGGACAACCCGTCCGCGACTTCCTATAAGACGAAGGCGCCGGTCGACTGGTGGCAGAATTCCGTGAACGCGGCTCTCGCGAACAGGCAGTTCTGCATAAACAACGCCTCCGCCAATCCGGCCTACGGTCCGGACAGCTGGGGGCTTACTCCGTGTTTTTATCCGAGGGGGTGGTCGTATAACGGCACTTTCGGCGCGGCTCCGTGCGAGGCTTACGGCGGAAACCCCGACCATGTAGGCATTTTGGCGCCGTACGGCGCGATAAGCTGTATGCCGTTCTTTAAGAAGACATGGGACGAGCCTTTCAAGCCCGAAAACGATAACCTCGGCTTCAGGGCCCTCAAGCACTATTACACGACATATTACGGTAATCTGTGGGGGATCTACGGGCCGAAAGATTCGTTCGACGAATACGGGTACTGTTCTTACTACCTCGGCATCGACGTCGGGCCCCAGGTCCTTATGATAGAGAATTATACTACAGGCCTCATCTGGGAATACTTTATGAAGAACCCGCGCATGCAGGCGGCCCTTAATAAGATATTCTCGAAATAATTTTATCAGGCTTTCGGCTCTCTCCTTAACGCCTTTACATAGGCGCGTCTTCGCGGTATAATAAATTTTGTGAAAAAGACTATAATGGTCGTGGAAGACGACCCCCTTAGCCTGAAACTGACCGCTGATCTCCTCGAGTTCAGCGGTTTTAATGTAATGCAGTGCGCCTGCGGGGACGCGGCGCTGGCGGCGTTAAAGACGTCCGTGCCCGACCTCATCCTCCTGGACATAGGCATGCCCGGAATAGACGGCTTTGAGGTTCATAAAAGGATAAGGCAGGACCCCCGCCTTGCCGGCGTCAAAGTGGTGGCGCTCTCGGCTTCAGTCATGAAAGAGGATATGGAGAGGATAAACGCGGCGGGTTTCGACGCGTTTATACCGAAGCCGATCGACGTGAAGGATCTCGCTAAAAAGGTAAAAGGATTCCTGCTTTAATGTAGAGGGTCGGCCATGGAAGAGCGGCGGAAAACGATAATTTCAAAGTTCAGACTTGCCTCCGAGTTTTGCGCTGTCTTCTCAGCTGTCTTAGGGATCGCCGCAGTAGCCGGATGGGCCTTTAATATAGACGCGTTAAAGGCTGTGATACCTGGCTCCGCCCATGTGATGCCGAATCACGCGCTTGCCATTGTCGCGTCCGCGGCCGCTATATGGCTATTGCAGACAAAGAGACTAAATAAAAATACCGTTCTCGTCGCGCGCATCCTCGCCGCGGCGATTTTTTTGCTGGGGCTTGTCACCCTGTCCGAATACATATTGAACAGCGGCCCCGGTATCGACCAATTGATATTCAAGGAATCTGTTCCTCAGGCCGCCGATCCCGTTTCGGGCATCGCCTGCGCCTCGGGCAGGATGTCGCCCAACTCCTGCGTCAATTTCATACTTATAGGGCTTGCCCTTTTATTATTGGATAAACGGACGAAACGCTCTTCGAGCCCCGCCCAGACGCTCATCCTCATCGAGGGAAGCCTCTCTTTTCTCGCCATCGTGGGGTACACTTACGGCGTCAGGTTATTATACGGTATCGCGTCATGTACCATGCTCTCGCTTACGGGCGCGGTCACGTTCCTGACGATCTTCCTCTCCGTGCTCTTCGCCCGACCTGACACCGGCGTGATGACTGTATTGACGAGGGATAACGCCGGCGGCATGCTAGCCAGGCGGCTTGTATTTTTAGCGCTAATAGTGCCGCTTGCCGCCGAATGGGTGGTGGACCTGGGCCACGGAGCGGGCCTGTATGACAATACGTACCATTCGGCTCTTCACGCAGTCATAGTCATCATAGCATTCCTCTACATATCCATATCGACGGCGAAGACGCTCTCCCGGACAGACGACGATCGCGCGGCCATGGAAAGAAGGGTGCTGGATGGCCTGGATGAGCTTGCCCGCAAGAACGAGGAGATTAAGAAAAGCGAGGAGAAGTACCGTGAGGTCGTGGAGGACGCCAACAGCATAATCATGCGGATGGACGTCGAGGGCCGCGTAACGTTCTTTAATGAGTTCGCGCAGGCCTTCTTCGGCTATGAGGGACGTGAGATTATAGGAAAAAACGTTATCGGCACAATAGTGCCTTTGACGGACAGCGCGGGCCGTGATCTGCGGGTGATGATCGACGATATAATGCGTAATCCGCGCAAATACATCAATAATGAGAACGAGAACATGGTCCGCGGCGGGAATCGCGTCTGGATAGCCTGGACCAACAGGCCCATTGTCAATAAGGAAGGCGTCTTGCGCGAGATACTCTGCGTTGGCAACGAGATCACGAAACTCAAACAGGCTGAGGATGAGATGCTGAAGGCAAAGGACGCCGCTGAAAGCGCCAACAAGGCCAAGAGCACGTTCCTCGCTCATATGTCCCACGAGCTCCGGACACCGCTTAACTCGATCATCGGTTTTTCGGAATTGATGAAGGACGGCCTTGCGGGGCAACTCACCGACAAGCAGAAGGAGTATGCAGGTTATATATCGACGAGCGGCAAGCATCTCCTGTCGCTCATAAACGACATTCTCGACCTTTCGAAGATAGAAGCCGGAAAGATGGAACTTGAGCTGGGCGAATTTAATATAAGAGAGCTCCTTAAAAGTTGTTTCTTATTGATAAGGGAGAAGGCCCTGTTGCAGGGCATACATCCCGTGAACGATGTCACAGATGACCTGGGTACTATCAGGGCGGATGAGAGGAAGATAAAGCAGGTGGTCTTCAACCTCCTGTCGAATGCCGTGAAGTTCACCCCTGAAGGAGGTAAGGTGGGTATCGAGGCGAAGAGATCCGCCTCCGGCGAGGTGACGGTAACGATCTGGGATACGGGGATAGGCATCGAGGAGAAGGACGCCGCGAAAGTCTTCGCGGAATTCGAGCAGATCGACAGCGAGTATTCGCGTAAATACGCCGGGACGGGCCTCGGGATGCCGCTTTCCAAAAAATTTATCGAACTGCACGGCGGAAAGATGTGGTTCGAGAGCCCCGGGAAGGGGAAGGGGTCTCGCTTTTATTTTACCCTGCCCGTAAAATCCTAATTTCTGTAATAGATTAGAATAGAGAAACGACATGCTTTATTGTTCGAGCGAGCAATGGTTTTAAAACAGGCGAGTCGAGAACTTCTCTCAGCTAGGTTTGTTACTAATTTCTTGACAGTATCGGATTTAAGTTGTAACCTATCTCCGACGAAGAGAAAGGAATATCGCGCCGATGTCAAAGAGACTTCCGTTTTTGAAGCTCAAAGGATTGACCGTAGTCGATGAGGCAGCGAAGCCGCTTATCCTGAAGGGCGTTTCCCTGGGCGGCTGGCTCATGATGGAAGGCTACATGACCGCCGGCCGAAATATCCCGGAAAAGTTGTTCAGGGAGTCGTTCGAGAGAGCGCTGGGCAAGGACGCGCTCGCGGATTTCACGCAGTGTTTCAGGGAGACGTTCATACGAGGGGACGATTTTAGCCAGATAAAGAGCTGGGGCGCGAATTGCGTCCGGATACCGTTCAATTACAGGCTGCTGGAATTCGAGGATAGGGCGTTCAGCCTTAACGAGGCAGGCCTGGCATTCCTGGATAAGGCGGTCGGGTGGTGTATCGAGAACGGCCTCTATTGCATCCTGGATATGCATGCGGTGCCCGGCGCGCAGAACCCGGACTGGCATTCGGATTGCGTAGGCGGGCCGGATTTCTTCACGAACGAATTTAACCAGAACCGGTATCTCAGGCTGTGGCACTTCATCGCAACCCGTTATAAGGACGTCAGCGCCGTCGCCGGCTACGATGTGATGAACGAGCCCGTTATCCCGGTCTTCGACGAGCCGAAACTTAAAGAGATTTACGAAAAGGTCACAAAAGAAATCCGCGACAGCGGTTCGAAGCAGATCATATTCCTGGAGGGCAACGTTTTCGCCCAGAGGATAAAGTTTTTGGGGAAGCCGAAAGACGACAATACCGTTTACAGCGTGCATGCGTATCCTCCTCCGCCGTTCGTCTTTAACCTGGTGCCGGGTTCGCGTTATCCGGGCAAGGCGTACGGCATAACGTGGAACAAGGACCGGTTCAACATGATAGCATGGCCGTACCACAGGTTCGCGGAGTCGGTCAAAGTGCCGCTCTACGTCGGCGAATTCGGCGTTAACGCCCGCGACGGATATTACGGCGAAGTGCGGTGGTTGAAGGATGCGCTCTCTATATTTAAAAAATACGGATGGAGCTGGACGTATTGGACATACAAGACCGTTGCGAATTATACGCAGCCTGACGGGATTTACAGGTATATCGAAAATCCGCCGTGGGTCCACAGGGAAGGCCCGCTTACAGGATGGGAGACCTTCGCCGAACAGTGGTCCAAAGAGAAGGGACGGATGATATATTCCTGGCGGACCGAGAACTACTCCAGGAACGACAAGTTATTAGCTGTGTTGAAGAAGGAATTCGCGAAATAATCACCTGCGAGGTGTGACTAGTCTAAGTAATCCCCGCCCGGAATATGACTCGGGGCGGGATCCCGCCCCGAGTAAAAGAATTGGCGGGACACTCCTCGTAGGTGTAATAAGGTTCAAGTAGTAAGATTTAGATGTGATTTTGCAATGGCTGCACTTCCAGCAAAATCATCTCGAACCCCGCGAAGCGGGGTGAGAGATATGAATCGGCAAATGAGATCTCTCGCCCCTTCGGGGCTCGAGATCCGATTTGCCCGAGTGAGACTGTAACAAATCGGAGAGGTCGCCTAGTCCGGTTTATGGCGCGCGCTTGGAAAGCGCGTAGGCTCTAAAGGCCTCGAGAGTTCAAATCTCTCCCTCTCCGCCAATTTTGATAAGGGGCGCTGTCAAGATAACGACGGAAGGTTCCTTCCGTCGTGAAATTTAGCTGGCGCTCTTTTAATATAAAGTTCGAACCGATTTTCTCGAGAATTTCACGCTGTGACTCGATATTTCCTTCTCGAAGCGTGTAACCTACTCTATTTAAATCGGTTACGAAATCTCTCGCCCGTTCGAACCAAGTATCGCCCCCAGCAGCAAAATCCTTTCGTTTCTCCTGTAAATCCTTCTTTTCGTTTAGATATGCCTCTTTCTTTCGCTGGTATTCTTCGAGCGAGAGACTGCCTTCAAGATATATGTCGATGAGTTTGTTTATCTTTCCGTCCATAGTGACGATTTGGCTCTCGAAATTTTGCTGCTGGGGGCGTGATGATTGGACTTCCAACGCCTTATCTTTCTCAAGCTCCCTTAAAATTTTTTGTGTCCAATCATCACACAAAGAAACTTTTTGAAGGATATCATGTATCTGAGTAGCGAGGATTTCTTCTCGTGTATATCGCTGAGAGCAGGTTCTCTGGCGCTTCGTGCAACGGTAATATACATAACCCTTCTGTAACTCGGCTGTGATCATGCGCCCGCACTCGCCGCACCTCATAAATCCTCGCAGTGCAAAAGGGTGTTTTACCTTCTTCGGCTTAGCTCGCCCGGCCATGACTTCCTGGCACTTATCAAAAAGTTTCTTTGTGATAATTGGTTCGTGAATTCCCTCGTAACTCTCGCCATTGTAGCGGAAGACTCCGTAGTAGAGAGGGTTACTCAAGATACGCTGGTATTGCCAGGGGCTAAGAGGTATGCCTCTGCGGCCTCTCATGCCGGCTGAGTTTATCTTATCCCGCAACTGTTGCAGAGTATATTGCCCGGTAGAGTATAGGGCGAAAGATTTCGCGATGAAAGGAGCTTTGCCCTCGTCTTTAATGATACTGTGTGTCTTCGGATCATTGAGGTATCCTATAGGCGCCCACTGTGGCCAGATACCCTTCGAGAGCTTGAGCCGTATCCCTCGCTTGATATTCTCCGAGAGAGCGTCTATATAGTACTTACTCTGCCCGAAAGCTATAGAGAGCATGAACTTTCCTTGAGCATTATCATCAAAGCGGTAAGTAGGGAAGAGTAGGCTCTTGATGATGCCCTGGTCTACAGAGTAGATGATCTTGCCGCCATCGACGCTATTACGGGCGAGTCTATCAGGATGCCATGCGAGAATCCCGTCAGCAGCACCTCGCTCTATCTGTAGGAGCATATCGTTGAAGATAGGCCTACCGGGCTTCTTAGCAGTCTTAGCCTCGACGAGCTCCTTAACTACCTGGACCTTCTCGCGGGTAGCATACTGTCTAAGCTCCACAAGCTGAGCCTCGATAGATAGGATCTGCCTATCCTCATCATCAGTAGACTTACGAGCATATAAGAAGTATCTCATATAGGGCAAAGCTCCTTTCGTCGAACTTTATATTAAAAGAGCGCCAGCTAAATTTCACGACGGAAGGAACCTTCCGTCGTTATCTTGACAGCGCCCCTTATCAAAATTGGCGGTGTGTTCTCGAGTCAGTTCGAACATATTTTAGGGGGTTCCCCCTAAAATAACCGCCCATAAACTATCAACCCTGCTCGGCATCGTCCCGCCCTAACCCTAACCACAGGCGGGACTTTCGCG